>CAZGCF010000160.1:0-3830 GCA_964524095.1 uncultured Campylobacterales bacterium
ATATATTGTAAAATTTTTATACTTTTTGAATAGACCATCTTTAGCTTTTATCAATTCATTAGGGGAGATACCATTTTTAATAGATGCTGTAGCCTCAATAAAAGCACCTATGTGATCAGCAACTTTAATCAAAGAGCCATCAATACCATTGAACCTATCTTTATTGTATCTATCTCTCATGAGATCTTTATCTTTAATAGTTTTAATCTCCCCATCAATTTTGATTTTATTTTCAAACTCATCTTTGACAAAGTATCTCATCTCATCTCTAAGGTATTTTGGAAGGAGTGGTAGCAGTCTCTCCTCTAAAATATTTTGTTCATATTCATGCAGAAGTTCATCAAGCCCTTCTACTCCATACTTGACAGGAGAGATAATATCTCTGGTTAAAGACTCAGCTATATCGTGAAATAGAGCTGTAAAGAAGTTGTTGGCAAGTTTTTTATTGCAAGCTCCATACTCAAGGCTTAAAAGGTATGTTGTCACTGCAACAAATAGCATATGTCCAAGTACTGAAGTTTGAGGAATTCTTGGTGTCTTTGCCCATCTCTTTTGAAATCTAAGCATTGCACATATTTCAAGAAAGCTTTTACTCTTTACACCAAGTTCAAGTCGTCTAACACCTGTAAGATCTAAAAAGTCCTCAACTTCAGAATCAATCTTCTCTTTTATCTCTTTTACACCTACTGCATTTGGATGGAAGTTATAGATAATCTCAAACTCCCATCTACTTGCCAAAAAGTGTGCGGCGTGAAGAATACGTCTCTCTATCTCATTTTCATTTGAGTTTATGTAAGCGTTGAACTTCTCTTTTAACTTATCATCTATAATGTCAAAAATCTCTTTTTTTACATAGGCATCAAGCTCTTTTTTCTTATGTTTTATCAGATGGTGAAAAACGGGTGGCTTAAGATCTGTAACAACTGCACGATACATAAATTCGCATACACCATAATCAATTAACTTTTGCCAATCAATCTCTATACCATTCTCAACCTCTTCTATTCGACCTAATAACCATGCAATAATCATTTTATGAGCCTGTTTGTCAAGCTCTACAAAATCAACAGGTCTAATCTGATCATTCCATCGATCAATATTTGCAGTTGAAAAGAGTAGGTAAAGAAATTTTGGATTAACCATTTTTGAGCCTTTTTTGCTTATTATAGCAAGTATCAGTTCAATTTAGTCTCTGATCTTGCTTTAACTTATTGTTTAATGATTTTTTGAAAAATATATACAATCTTATTGATAATAAAACTTGACATTAGTTATATCAACATTGTAAAATTTCACAAAAAAATTTATTCATAAATTTCAAATAGGAGGGATCTATTATGGCGAAACATGAGTTTCAGACAGAAGTGAATCAACTACTAAATTTAATGATTCATTCACTATATTCAAATAAGGAGATTTTTTTAAGAGAACTTATCTCCAATGCTAGCGATGCTCTTGATAAACTGGAGTTTTTAAAGCTTACCGATGAGAAATATAAAGAGCTTGGAGAGCCTTCTAAGATAGTTATCTCATTCGATAAAGATAAAAAGGTTTTAACTGTAAGTGATACCGGTATAGGTATGAATGAAGAGGATATGGTTGAAAATCTTGGTACTATTGCAAAAAGTGGTACAAAGCAGTTTATTGAAAATCTGACAGGTGATGCTAAAAAAGATAGCCATCTAATCGGTCAGTTTGGTGTTGGTTTCTATTCATCTTTTATGGTTGCCAATAAGGTAGAGGTTATTAGTCGTAAACCTCTTGAAGAGAAAGCTTGGAAGTGGGTAAGTGAAGGTAATGGTGAATATGAGATAGAAGAGGTTGAAAAAGAGGGTTATGGTACACAGATCACTCTTTATCTGCGTGATGAGGCTGAAGAGTTTGCAAGTGAGTGGCGAATCAAATCGATTGTGGAGAAGTATAGCAACCATATTCCGTTCCCTATCTATTTGGTAAATGAGAAAGGTGAAGAGGAGCAGATTAACAAAGCTTCTGCATTGTGGCGAATCTCAAAGAGTGAGCTTAAAGATGAGGATTATAAAGAGTTCTATAAGCAGATTAGCCACGATAGTGAAGATCCACTTCTTTGGGTACACACAAGAGCAGAAGGGACGCTTGAGTACTATACACTCTTTTACATTCCTAAAAAAGCACCGATGGATCTGTTCCGTGTAGATTATCAGCCAGGTGTAAAACTCTATGTTAAGCGTGTATTTATTACAGATGAGGAGCGTGAACTACTTCCTACATATTTACGTTTTGTTAGGGGAATCATTGATGCAGAGGATCTGCCTCTTAATGTTAGCCGCGAAATTTTACAAGAGAATGTAATACTCTCTAAGATCAAAAAAGCAAGCGTCAAGAAGATTTTGGGTGAGTTGAAAAAACTTCTTGAAAATGATCGCAAAGCTTATGAAGATTTCTTTAAAGAGATGGGCAAAGCTCTTAAAGAGGGAATCTATAGCGATTTTGAAAACAAAGATAAACTACTCGATCTCATGCTCTTTAAGTCAAGTAAACGAGAGGGGTATATTACCTTCAAAGAGTACAAAGAGGCTATGAAAGAGGGGCAAGAGAAGATTTTCTATATTATGGGAGAAGATGAGAATCTGCTTCGCCACTCACCACTGCTTGAGAAGTTTAAAGAGGATGATATAGAGGTACTCATCTTTGATGAAGAGGTTGACTCTATTGTTATGCCAACTGTTACCGAGTATGACAAAATACCTCTTGAAAATATTGCCAATGTAGAAGAGGAGGGTGAAGTCAGTGATGAGGTCAAAGAGAAGTATGCTTCAATCATTTCTGCAATGAAAGCAGAGCTTGGTGAGAGTGTTAAAGAGATTCGTTTAACTAAACGTTTGAAAGATTCTCCTGCATGTGTAGTCTTTGATAAAAATGATCCAGATGTGACAATGCAGCAGATTCTACGTCAAATGGGGCAAGAAGTGCCTAATCCTAAGCCGATTTTAGAGATTAACCCTGATCACGAAATCTTTAGTAAACTTCTCATACTAAATGATGAGTCTAAAACACGTGATATTGCTCATATAGTTTTAGATCAAGCTAAAATGGCGGCAGGTATAGAGGTTGATGATATAGCAGACTTTAATAATAGGCTAAATAGGTTAATTGCCAAGGCTATCTAATTAATTGATAATTGATAATTGATAATGTAGAATTGAGATACGGCGGAGTGTCGTATCTCAATTTAAAGGCTAAATAGAATGGAAGCTATAAAATTAGATGAATATGGTTTTAAAGATTATGAAGAGATAAGCAAAAATGATAGATGCGAGTTGATATTTGGCGAAATCTATATGATGGCAAGTCCAAGTTATGAACATCAGGCAATTGTAAAAAATTTATTATATATGATAGAGAGTAAAATTAGAGATAAAAAATCAAAGTGCAAAGCAGTAGTTGCACCATTTGATGTGAAGCTTAAAAAAAATCGAAGTGAAAATGTAGTTCAGCCTGATGTAGCGATCTATTGTAACGATAAAATGAAAAAAGAGGTAAACAACATCCCAACTGTTGTGTTTGAAGTTTTAAGCCCATCAACCGCTACAAAAGATAAATATGATAAATTGAAACTCTATGAAATGTTTGGAATAAAAGAGTATTTTTTAGTTTCGCCTGAATATAGATCGGTAGATGTATTTAGGCTAAAAAACGGCAAATATGAGTATATACAAGCCTATTTTTCTGAGATGAAATTTGAGATAGAGGCACTAAATGAAGAGTTTGATGTCGATGATGTGTTTGAGGATATATAGATGAGATTTTTAGATGTAAAAACTGACTATGCCTTTAAAAAAGTCTTTGGA
>CAZGCF010000161.1:0-3822 GCA_964524095.1 uncultured Campylobacterales bacterium
ATAATTCTCTCTTTTTATTTTATTTCTTCGAACCTTCACAAGAGGTTTTTTTTATTAATAATATAAATAATTGAATGTAAACTGCAAGTTAATTGATAAAATTTCTATATTATAATTATGAATAGTTTGATTAATATAAAGCCATTGATAAATAGTATCATTTATCAATGGCATAAATAGATTTTATATCAATCTTCAGGTTTCCACTCTCTAACGCCAAAAGTATCTACAACATAATCTATATCTTTATCTCCGCGTCCTGAAAGATTTACTAAAATAGAGTCATATGGTACCTCTTTTGCCAGTTTTAAGGCGTATGCAATTGCATGAGAGCTCTCTAATGCTGGAATGATCCCCTCATATTGGCTTATTGCATAGAAAGCATCTACTGTCTCTTCATCTGTAGCACCTTTTACATGAACTCTGCCAATATCGTGAAGGTGTGCATGTTCTGGTCCAACACCTGGATAATCAAGACCGCTTGCAATGGAGTGTACAGGAGCAGGTTCACCATCTTCTGTTTGTAGCAGAATAGATTTAAAACCGTGAATCACTCCCTCTTTTCCATACTCAAGAGTTGCTGCGTGATCGCCAAGATTTGTACTTTTACCTAATGGTTCTACTGCATATAGCTCAACTGGATCATCTATGAAACCGCTAAATATTCCCATAGCATTACTACCTCCGCCAACACAAGCAACTACATGATCAGGCAGATCACCCGTAATCTCAATAAACTGCTCTCGTGCCTCTATACCAACAATACTCTGAAAATCACGTACCATTAAAGGAAATGGGTGAGGTCCAACAACTGAACCGATGGCATACATAGCTCTATCTAACTGTCCAAGATATGATTCAAATGCTGAATCGACAGCCTCTTTTAATGTTTTTAGTCCATGCGTTGCAGGTATAACCTTTGCTCCTAAAATTTTCATTCTAACAACATTTGGATGCTCTTTTTTTATATCAACATCACCCATATGAAATTCGCATTCAAGACCATAATATGCACATGCAGTAGCCACTGCAACACCGTGCTGACCTGCACCTGTTTCAGCTATGAGTTTTGTTTTACCCATACTTTTTGCCAATAATGCTTCTGCCATACAGTGGTTTAATTTATGAGCACCGGTGTGGTTTAAATCTTCACGTTTAAAGTAGATTTGAGCGCCACCAACTGCATCACTAAGCCGTTTTGCATGATAAACTGGAGTAGGGCGACCTTGGTAATATTTTCTGATTCGACGCAATTGAGATATAAACTCTTCAGACTTTCTAAGTTTCATATAAGCTTCTGTTATTCTCTCAAACTCTTCTTCAAGTTGAGGAGGTATAAAAGCACCACCATACTTACCAAAGTAACCTTTTTCATCTGGTTGTGATTTAAGATATTGATGTTTCATCTCGATTTCTCCTAAATATTTTATCTTGAGCAGTATATAATTTGTTACCTTAATAAATTTATAAGTAAAAGACTCATTTCTATGTTCTCATAAGAGAGTGTATGCACAAAGATAATTGATTGTTTATAAATAATAATTAGTATTAATTGCAATATTGTTGAAGCAATATCATTTAATAAAAAATATAAAATGCCGATATAGTAACTAAAGCAATCGTAAGTACCAAGTAACCTACCCCTCAATATCATCCATTTTAACATTCCAAGGAAGCAGTACATCAATCTCTTTCTTTTCTGCTTTAAGCTTCGGAAACTCTGTTAAAATATAGGTTAGATATTTGAATGGTTCTAAGTTATTCATCTTAGCACTCTCTATAATACTATACCAACCACAAAGAGCTTTGGCACCCTCTGTACTATTTGCAAATAGCCAATTCTTTCTACCCAAAGCAATAGGTCTAATATGATTTTCTGCAATATTATTATCAATATTAAGTCTTCCATCATCACAATAGATTGTAAGTTTCTTCCATTGGTTATTGATGTATATAAAAGCATCTTTTATTAGACCGCCTAAACTGTTTGCTTTTAGAGCATACTCATCTAAAAACTCTCTAAGCTCTATTAATATTGGTACTGATCTTTGTCTTCTTTGCTCTTTTTTAATATCCGGGGTTTATCTTTAATATCTTTTTCAATTTCATATAACTTTTTCATCTTTAAGAGTATATTTGAAGCTATCTTCTTACTCTCATCATCAACTTTGCAAGTTTTTAAACCATTTTTTGTTTTGATCCAATTTTTAATCCTTCAATTAATGATTGCTGTTATTACCTTAATATTGCTAAATTTTCTCTAACCGTTGATCTTTATTCTTCTTTTTGGTTCGCAAAAAGCTAAGGCAAAAATTGGTTCACTCTTTCTTATAAAATTTGTGTTTACAAAAATGTAAGAGTTTTTATATTTATCTATCTCTTTTTTTTAGTGCAATCTGCTTTTGAATCTCTTTATCTATCTCAATTTCATCTATGCCAACTACATTGCAAATCTTTTTTAAAAACTGTTTTGAATCATATTTGAAGTCATAAAAACCGCTCTCATATAACCAGGAGTAGAGATCATCATAACTTAAAAATTTATCTATTGCTTTTATGCTATGTTTTGGTGAGTTGTAGCCAAGTTGTTTTGCTACCTTTTCTTTTGAGAGCTTTGCTACTCTTTCTTTTATTTTGTAGTAAATATTTGGCATTTTGCATCCTTTCTTATGCATCTACTTCTATTACTTTTACCTCTTGCAGAGGATAAGCCCTAAGCCGTTTAAAAAACTCTTCTTTATCTAAGATTTCGCCATTTTCATTACTTTCACACTCATCACAATAGATCTCTAACTCATCGCCAAGATCAGCACTCAACTCAAAAAAGTACTTCTCATTAAAGATGACATAGCAACTATAACCACCACAACAAGATTTCTCATAGATCTCTTTTAACTCATCTTCATTAAATACTTCAAAAAACTTTGGGTGAAACAGCTCTTTTAGATCCATTGCTTAACCTTTCGGAATTTTTTATATGAAAGAATTATGCCGTTTCATTATGACAACGTTGTGTCAAGTATAACTTTTAGACTGAAGTAATAGATGATACAATAGGTAAAAGTATGGTATAATTATTTTGAAGTCATAGGTTGACGCGGTGAATCTCCCGACCGTGCCGCTCTATTAAGGGAACGGGCAAGGGAGGAGGTGGGAGACCTCCCGCCTATGGCATGAAATCTTTTAAAATAACTGCATTGCCCTTTTGGGCTTTTTTTCTAAGTCGTTTAATATCTTTTAAAGATGTCTTTCTAAAAGATGTTAAAAATATAGCTTTGCCAGTTTTAGTCTTTTTAAGAGCATAATGATAATATATCTCTTTTCCTTCGTTTATTATTAAGCTTACTGCTATTGTATGTTCTCCATCTTTTATAACAAAGTGAGACTTTCCTATAATATCAGGCAATAATTGATAATCCTTTTTTGTTAAGTCTGGATGATGTCTAATATTTTTTTCTACAGAAACATCTGAAAATATAATTTCGTTGGTTTTAGCATTTAAAACTTCTCTCATTTTGTCACTAATTTTTCCAACTTTAAAACCATATTTATTTTTATCAAATAAATAAAATAATTCCATATTATCATCTTTTTTCTCACAATTTTATCAAATAAATCAAGAGTTTTTTAATTATTGATAAAACAAAATTTGTTTAAAACGAAAATAGGTTAGACAATTTTTTAAAAGTTTTACATTTTTAAAAAAATTATAACAGTAATTTTTGTCACTTTCATTTCCTAGATAGATCAAAAAGAGCTTTTTGCACTTTTCATATTTTGTACCGTATGCATAGAGTTGGTACATATCTGCTTGGCTTATGC
>CAZGCF010000162.1:0-3801 GCA_964524095.1 uncultured Campylobacterales bacterium
TTTGAAGGGTATATTTGCGATATAACACTTCTAAATATCGACTACATTGCTTCAAAACAATCAAAAGATGTAAAAAAGTTTTTAAAAATTATCAACTCTTCGTTTCAAGTAGTTGGAGCAAATAACGATATTTTTGATAATGCTTTTAAGATCGATAACGATGACTTAGAAGATAATGTGCAGTATATTTGTGCTCTTAAAGCAAAATGTAATATTATAGTGACAAATGATAATGGATTTGTTAAAGGTGAGATAGAAGTTTTAAATCCTCAAAAGGTGATGAAACTAATATCAAAGTAAGTCCTGAACCCAATCGGGAATGCGACTTCAATCTCACTTTAAACAGCAGTCTATAAATAAAATTTTGATGTTGATGTTGGGTTTGACATTTTGGAAGGAGAAAATCTGGTGAAAAAGTTTTTTGAGTTTTTAAAGGTTGATGAACAGAGGCTCTCAATGAGGCTATTTTTGATCCTTATGGTCGTTGCATATCTGTTTGCTGTGGCTGTTCGGTATATTTGGATAGATTGGGCTAGTGGTTTTGATCAGTTTTTCTGGAATGGCGAGTTGATGATAAATACAAATGATGGATACTACTGGGCTGAAGGAGCAAGAGATATACTTGCCGGCAATCATCAACCAAACGATCTCTCTCCTGTTGATACTCCCCTTGCAAAGTTAACCGCATTTTTATATAAGATTCTACCTGTTTCATTTGAAAAATTGATACTTTGGATGCCTGGAGTATTTGGTGCACTTTTAGTTGTTCCTATTATGCTAATAGCAAGAGTTTTCAAACAAGATATTGTAGGTTTTGGTGCGGCTCTTTTGGGTGGGATCGTTTGGAGTTACTACAATCGAACTATGATGGGTTACTACGATACTGACCTTCTCATAGTTGTATTGCCTACTTTAGCTGTATGGGGGGTTATTTATGCTTTAAATGGTGAAGATACTAAAAAGTTTATCTATGCACCTATTTTTGCAATTTTGGCAATGAATTGGCACGGTGGAGCTGTGCACATAGTGAATGGTGTTTTCATTATGACTCTTCTTTATACTTTGGTTTTTGAGAGAAAAAATCTTCACTTTTATAAGTTTTTGGCAGTATTTATTTTGGCTTTAACTAGTTTGCCATTTTTGTACAAGATTGTTTTGGTAGTTGGTATTGTTTCTGCTTTTACTGTTTTAAAAGATAAGTTAAGTGATAAAGTTATTATCATCATTGTTGCTGTAAGCACTTTGATATACCTTATTTTTGGTGGAGCATCTTGGATCTCAGGGATTTTACATAATGGTTATGTAACAAGAGCTCTTGTGGCAGCTGATTTGAATATTTCAGAGTTGAAGTATTTTGCAGTTGTAAATACTGTTAGGGAAGCAGGTCATATACCATTTGAAATATTTGCAAATCGAATAAGTGGACATACTTTGACTTTTTGGCTAAGTGTTGTTGGGTATTTGTTATTTGTCATTAGGTATAGATTGTTAATACTTAGTTTACCTATGGTGATTTTAGGCTTTTTTGCATTGCAGGGAGGGCTTAGATTTACTGTTTTTGCTGTTCCTTTTATGGCATTAGGTATTTCATATTTAATCTTTTTAATAAATGGGCATATCTTAAAAATCTTCAGTAAATATAATGTCTTAGCAAAATATATTTTTCCTGTTGTAGCTTTTGTAGCAGTTCTTTACCCAAATATTACCCATATTAAGGGTTACAAAGTTCCTACTGTATTTACAAAAGAAGAGGTTAAAATTCTCAATAAATTGGGCTCTATTGCCTCTAGAGAGGATTATGTTTTAACTTGGTGGGATTATGGTTATCCTATTCGTTACTATAGTGATGTTAAAACATTGGTTGATGGTGGTAAGCATTCTGGTAGCGTCAATTTTCCAGTCAGCTTTGCTTTAACTAGACCACAACTTGCCAGTGCAAATATGGCAAGGTTAGATACTGAATATACCGAGATGGCTTTTAAGGGCGATAGAAATGGTAGTTATGTAAAGATGATGATGGAGGATTATGGCATTGCTAATCCTAATAAGTTTTTAAACTCTTTAAACGATCCAGCATTTAAACTGCCTAAAAAAAGTAGAGAGATTTTCTACTATCTGCCACTTAGAATGTTAGATATCTTCCCAACGGTAGCGGTTTTTAGTGAAATAGATCTAAGAAGTGGAAATGTTGTAAAAAAACCTCTTTTTTATCAGGCAAAAAGATTTAAAGATACTCCAACTGATTTGATTCTGGGAAACAATATAGTTTTAAATAAGAAAAGTGGAGTGATGAAATTAGGATCTCAGCAAGTTCCATTAAACAGTTTTATAGTTGTCTCTTTAAATAAAGATGGTAAAACTAATATAAGAGAGCAAAAGATCAACCCTTTTTCAAAAATTTATCTTATATACTTGCAGAGTTATAATAGATTCCTTTTGGTTGATAGTGAGATGTTAAACTCTACATATATTCAACTTTTTGTTTTAGGCAAGTATGATCCAAATCTTTTCGAGCCAGTGATAATTTCACCGATTGCTAAAGTCTATCGTCTTAAGCGTTAAGTTATGTGTGGAATAGCAGGTAGTATAAACTGTAGTGTTGATGTTGAAGGTGTCAAAAGAGGTTTAACTCATCGCGGTCCGGATGAGTTTGGTGAGGTAAGCTACAAAAACTGCCGGCTTTTTCATACTAGGCTCTCTATACAAGATATAAAGGGTGGGCATCAACCCATCTGCATAGACAATTTTGTAATCATATTTAATGGTGAGATATATAACCATTTGGAGTTAAGAAAAAAGTGTCGTCACAACTTTAAAACACTCTCCGACACAGAGACTCTCTTGGCTCTCTACATAGAGTACGGAGTTAAGATGTTGGATGAACTTGATGGCATGTTTGCTTTTGCCATCTTGGACAAAGAGAAGGGTTCTCTCTTTTTTGCACGAGATCGTGCTGGAAAGAAACCTCTCTACTTTTACAGAAAAGGTAGTAAGTTTTTCTTTGCCAGTGAGTTGAATGCTATTAAAGAGCAGTTTGTTTTGGAGGTTGATGAAGAGGCAATAGCAAGTTACATACGGTGCGGTTTCTTCTTTGGCTCTCATACTCCATATAAAGATATTGTAGAAGCTAAGGCTGGGTGCTTTTATGAGTTGGATATTGAGAGTTTAACTCTTAAAGAGAGTCGCTACTTCTCTTTAAAAGAGTTTTATGAAAAGCGAAAGATTACTGATGAAGAAGAGGCTTTAAGAGTTATAGATGAGGCTCTTCATAAAAGTGTGAAAGATAGGCTTCTTAGTTCTGATTTGGATGTTGGTGCTTTTTTGAGTGGTGGGATAGATAGCTCTTTGATTGTTGCAATCGCTTCAGAGTATAAAGAGCGGTTAAATACTTTTACTGTTAAGTTTGAAGGTGGCTACGATGAGAGCCATTTGGCTAAAATGACCGCTGAGAAATATGGCACAAATCACCACGAGATAGAGATAAGTCTTGATCTTAAGAGAGATATAGAGACTATTCTATTAAGTTATGGCGAGCCGTTTATGGATAGTAGTGCCATTCCTAGCTACTATGTGAGCAAAGAGGCTAAAAAACATACTACTGTCATTTTAAATGGTGATGGGGCTGATGAGCTTTTTGCCGGTTATAGGCGGTATGTTCCCATTGCAAATGGTTGGGTTGGCATAGCAAAACATCTCTCTTTCATCTTACCATTTCTTCCACAACCGCACAATAAAAAGTCGATATATAACTACTTTTACAGACTTTTGAGCTTCTCTTAAAAAGAGGGTGTTGACTTTTAC
>CAZGCF010000163.1:0-3773 GCA_964524095.1 uncultured Campylobacterales bacterium
AGATAGACCAAGATGCTTATAAAATTAAGCGTATAGAGAGCGGACTTGGATTTCTTGATGGCTTTATAGGCTATATTGGTTACGATATGGTAAAAGTTTTTGAGCCTATCTTAAAACCATATATGGATAAACTTGAAGATAGAGACAACATACCAGATTTTGATATGATCCGACCTAAGTTGGTTCTAGCCTTTTCTCATAAAACAAGTGAACTTAGCCTTATAACATCAGATGAGTCAACATATGAAACGTTTGATTCATTAATAGAGTTGATTGAGTCTCCATACGAATATTTGAGTATGAAACCTATTGAAGAGAGCTTAGGTGGAGAGTTTGCTTTTGATGAAGAAAAATTCCATAAAATGGTCAATGACTCAAAAGAGATGATCAAAAGTGGTGATGTTTTTCAGATTTTAATGTCAAATCGTTACAGTGAAAAGGCAAAAGTAGATCCATTTAGCTTCTATAGAATTTTACGATCTAAAAATCCATCTCCCTATCTATTTTTACTAGAGTATGAAGATTTTACTATTGCAGGTAGCTCTCCGGAAGTAATGGTTCGATTGACAGATGGTAATATCCTTCTTAGACCAATTGCAGGTACAAGAAAACGTGGTAAGACTATAGATAGAGACAAAGAGCTAGAGTCTGAAATGGTAAACGATCCAAAAGAGTGTGCAGAGCATATAATGCTAGTTGACTTGGGTAGAAATGATGTAGGACGAGTAGCAAAAGCAGGAACTGTAAAAGTTACAGCACTAATGCGCGTTGAAAGATACTCCCACGTAATGCATATGGTAAGTGATGTAGAAGCTAAAATAGATGATGACAAAGATATGTTCGATCTATTTGCCGCTACTTTTACTGCTGGAACAATGACAGGAGCTCCAAAAATTCGTGCAATGGAGTTAATAGCCGAATTTGAAGGTATAAAACGTGGATTTTATAGCGGAAGTGTTGGATATTTTGGTTTTGATGGAAACATGGATAGCTCTATAACCATTAGAACAGCACTTATAAAGCCTGATGAGATTGTTCTACAAGCTGGTGCAGGTGTCGTTGCAGACAGTAAGCCTGAGCTTGAGTATCTTGAGGTCAAAAATAAATTGGCAGCACTACGAAGCACACTGGATGATTTAAGACAATGAGACTATTTACTATATTTGGAAACCCAGTAAGCCATTCAAAATCACCACTGATGCATAATTTAGCTTTTAAAAAATTAGGATTTGATGGTTGTTATGGTAGGTGGCAATTAGTAGATGGAACACAATTACGCGAAACATTCTATCGTTTAGGATTAAATGGATGTAATATTACTGTTCCACATAAAGAGGAGGCCTATAAAGCAGCCGATATAGTTGAACCATTTGCAAAAGAGGTTCAAGCAGTAAATACAATTGTATTAAAAGATGGAAAGCTCTATGGCTACAATACTGACGCTCCTGGATTTTATCGTGCACTTCAAAAACTAGGAAGAATAAAATCAGCATTAATTATGGGGGCTGGTGGTACTGCTCGTGCTCTTGCTCTTTACTTACGATCTAAAGATATAAAAATAGAAGTAGTAAATCGCTCTGAAAGACGTCTTAAATGGTTTAAAGATGAAGGCTTTGTCTGCCACACTTGGGATAGCTTTAACCCATCTTCTAAAGATGTTGTTATCAATACTACTTCGGCTGGCTTAAGTGATGAAAGCCTTCCAATGCCAAAAGAGCTATTAGATCAATCTTTAAATAGTGCCAAATATGCTGTTGATGTTATTTATGGAAAAGATACCCCATTTTTAAAAGAGGCAAAAAAGCTTAATCTGCCATTTTTTGATGGTTCAGAGATGCTACTTCAACAAGGTATTATTGCATTTGACTACTTTACAGATCATCAATATAGACTTGATGAAATTGAGACAGCAATGAGACCATTTTTATCACTATAAATGCCCATCTAAACCTTTACACGATCTTGTATTGCTCGTGAAAGAGAGAGCATATCTATATTTTCCAAACTTACACCTGTTGGAACACCTTGAGCTATTTTGGTAAATATAAGATCGTAATCTTTTAATTTATCTTCTATAAAAAGGATCATAGCATCTGTAGCAATACTAGGAGTAAATGCAAATATCACCTCTTCTACCCCCTCTTCTACTCTATCTATCAATTTACTACTGTCTAAATTATCAATAGACTCTATAACAAAATATGTTCCATCAAAATCGCCGCTTGACTCTATTTGTAAAATATCTTTAGCATGTTCTACAATACAGAGTTTAGAGTGATCACGTGTAACATCTGCACAAATTGGACATAGTTCATCTTCACTCATTGCACTACAACGTTCACATCTTTGAATCTTTTGAACAGCTTTTTCTATGGCATGAGCTATCTTCATTGCCGAAAAGTGATCTTCCATTGTCATATAGTAGGCTATTCTTTGTGCTGACTTTTTACCAATTGCAGGAAGTGACTCTAATGCACTTACAAGATTTTCAAAACTTTCTATTCTATTTCTCAAGCAAAAACCTTTTAACTACTTCTTTCTATTCTTTTAATTATTATGCAAATTATACTGAAAATATGATAAAATCGCACTCAGAATATTACCCTTCATAAATTCTACAAAGTTAAATATCAGGAGCAGTTTTGACAGAGTTAAGCTATTATGAAATATTAGAGATTGAACGTACAGCAACACAAGAAGAGATCAAAAAAGCGTACAGAAAAATGGCGCTTAAGTATCATCCAGATAGAAATCAGAATGATAAAGAGGCTGAAGAGAAGTTTAAACTTGTAAATGAGGCCTATCAGGTTCTTAGCGATGAAAATAAACGTGCCATCTATGACAAGTATGGAAAAGCTGGTCTAGAAGGACAAGGTTTTAGTGGCTTCCAAGGACAAAGCTATGAAGATATAATGGATGATTTAAGTGCTATATTTGAATCAGTATTTGGTGGAGGCTTTACAGGACGTAGATCAAGTAGAAGATCTAGCGAAAAATATAACCTTGATCTTTCAGCCCAAATGGAATTAAACTTTAAAGAGGCTATTTTTGGAACTAAAAAAGAGTTTAAATATAAATATAAAAAACCTTGTGAACCTTGTAAAGGTACAGGAGCAAAAGATGCTCAAGTTGCTAAATGTGAGTATTGCAACGGACAAGGTCAAGTATATATGAGACAAGGATTTATGACATTTGCACAAACTTGTCCACAGTGTCATGGAAGTGGACAGACTATTAAAAAGAAGTGTACTAAATGTGGCGGTGCCGGATTTGAAGAGGTAGAGACCACTACTACTGTAGATATTCCTGAAGGAGTTGATGACGGAAACCGTTTACGCATACCAAATGCAGGAAATGTTGCACTTGACGGACGGCGTGGCGACCTATATATCACTTTTTATGTAGAAGAAGATGAACATTTTATTCGTCATGGTGACAACATCTATTTAGAAGTTCCTGTATTTTTCACTCAAGCTGTACTTGGAGATACTATTGTGATTCCTACACTTAGAGGTAAAAAGGAGCTTAAACTTCCACAAGGTGTAAAAGATAAAGAGCAGTTTGTTTTTAGAGGTGAAGGGGTAAGGAATGTTCATAATGGGCAAATAGGAAATATGATAGCCCAAATAAAAATTATCTACCCTAAATCACTGAATGATAAGCAAAAAGAGTTGCTAAAAGAGTTACAAGAGAGTTTTGGAATCGAATCTAAACCACATGAAAGCATCTTCGAATCAACCTTTGAAAAGATTAAAGGATGGTTTAAAAACAAA
>CAZGCF010000164.1:0-3766 GCA_964524095.1 uncultured Campylobacterales bacterium
TTCTTCTCATCTTTTGTAAGCTCAAACATATACCTTTTGGGAACTTATCCATATTATTTTTAGCTGCTTCATTTACCTCTTTGATATAAATTTGAATATTACAAATAATAGTATAAGGTAAAAGATTGTACGTACAAATTGAAAACTTGTTCTACTTTCACTTCCTATACTTGATAAAAGCTTTATCTGTTTACTCTCTGCTACTTGATCGACAATATCAGCATATCCATTAAATATTGCAACCTCCTGCTTAACATTTGCATTTTTGCTAAATGCTGGACTCATAACAGGTCTTATTGTACCTCTCCAAGGAAGCGGACTTAAAATCTGATCAATATCTATCAATCTTTTAGCATCATCTGAAGCAAAAATATTTACTGAAGTCGGTTTTACAGACATAAAAAGTAGTATATAAGTAGAGTAGTTTTTTTTTATTTCATTAATTAAATCTATAGGTTTTGATCTATTTAAATCACCTACAACAGCCACAAATACTGGAACATTGGTCTTCTCATAAAGCTCATTTCCCATTTGCTCAATCTTCTTTACCTCTTTAGGCGGCATCACTCCATCATTTACCAATACAAGCTCTACCTTAGCAAATAGAAGAGCAGGAGAAAAGAGAGAAAAGAGAGAAAAGAGAAAAAAAGGGCTTAAAGCCCTTTTTAAAGATCTAACCATTTTTTACTAATTAGCCAACAAATGCGTGGTTAGCTGTAACAACTGCCCAAAGAGTATATACCGCCAATATCACCATACCCCAACCAAGCACTTTATCCATAATTTGAATCATATGACTCTCCTTAATTTTTTAAAGGCAACAAGTTAATATGTTGCCTTTTCTAATTTCATTTTTCAAACTTATATTTGTGTAGAGTATCCCCACCTACAGGATCACCATGTATAACAATTAAACTTTCATTAGAAAGGTTTTCACCCCTCATCTTAATTGCAAGTGGATTCTTTATCTCATAAGATTGCTGTGCAGTTGCTTGTTGAGTTACAATTGCCGCAGCTGTTAAACCTACAAGAATAGACAAAAGTAAAACAGTTGCAATGAGCATACCTGCGATTCCATTTATTCCAAAAGCGCTACCTTGTTTTTCCATCATTATACTCCTTATTCACCACGTGCAAGACTTAAAATATATGTACCTACAGCTTTTTCCTGCACTGGAGTCAATCTACCTTTAAAGCTTACCATTGTACCAATGTAACCTTTTTTACCTCTTTCAAGTACATCTTTAACAAAAGCTGGAGTTCCATATTTTGAAATATCTGGAGACATTCCACCCATACCTTTTCCATCTTGACCATGACAACCAGCACACGCAGCAAACTCAGCAGGCTGAGGACCTTTCATACCATTTGCTACATAGTTAGCAACCTTTTTAGCAGCCTCACCACTCAACACTCCTGCTGGCATCTCACCCATCGGATAGCCTAAACCTTTAGAGCCATTTTTTATAGTTTCAAGTACACCTTCTGCTGAACCCCAAACTGTTAAGTCAGCAGCTTTTCCACCCATGCCGTCACCAGCAATACCATGACAAGGCGCACACTGTACAAGATAGATACCTTCACCCATCTCTTGAAGAGTCTGTTTATCAGCATTTGCCCATTTGCTTTCAAAAGTCTTTTGGTGAGCAGCTACCTCTTCATTATATTCCCCAATCTGAGAATAAGCATTTAGTGGATAACCTGCACTCCAATACCATAATGCCCAAATCATCGTTCCTAAAAATGAGTAAGCCCAACCTGCAGGCAACTCATTCTTATACTCTCCTATTCCATCCCAATTTTCATCAGCAAGTTCACCAGATGCAACATCGTTTTTCATTTGGTTGATATATTTTGCTGAGACTATAACTGTTAACAAAAATATTACAATAGCAGCTATCAACGCCATTGTATTGATATTATCTTTTAAAGCAGCAGGATTACCAACCATATAGATTATTCCAACTGCTATAACAGTAAATACAATAGATATGATCGTAATCTTTTTAAACATGCCATCACTCTTTTGAGACATAACTTACTCCTTATCGTTTTCTCTTCTAACGCTTGGCTCAACTGGTTCAGAGTTTAACTCATCATCCAGTGCCATTTTGCCATATTTCTCATAGTTCCTTAAACCCTTTTTTTCGCTTCTATAAAGATGCAAAATATAACCATAAAGAACCACAGTCAAAAATATTGTTAGAAAAAAGTATCCATAAGCTTGATACTTTATTAAAAATTCTAACACATCTCCTCCAAATTAGCGCAAACCATTCATATATGCTATTAATGCTACAATTTCAGGAATCTCTCCACGATCAACAGCATCTTTAACATCTTTATTCTTCATATCTGCAACAATCTTTTTAGCATCTTCGAGTGCCTGTTTTTTAGCCTCTTCCCAGCTTCCAAGTTTTGTATAACCAGGTTTATCATAAGGTACATTAAATACTTTTTTTACTGTTAATGCTTCAGCATAGGCAGTCTCTAAATCTACATTTTGTGTAAACATATGCTTATATGCTGGCATAATTGAGCCTGGAACAACTGAAGTAGGCTCCCACATATGGTTTTCATGCCAATCTGTAGTACGATAGTTTCCTACACGGTGTAAATCTGGACCAGTTCTTTTTGATCCCCAAAGGAATGGTCTATCATATGCATACTCTCCACTCAAACTGTATGGACCATAGCGGTCTGTTTCAGACTTAAATGGTCTAATTAACTGTGAATGGCAAGCATTACAACTATCTTTTATATAAACTTGTCGCCCTGCAAGTTGAAGAACAGTATATGGTTGTTTACCTGCAACCGGACGTGAAGCCTGAGCAAAATCAGGCACAATCTCAATAAGTCCGGCAAAAGCAATTACCAGAAAAACACCTACTGCAAAGAAAAACGGTCTTTGTTCTAACCAATGAAACATTCCAAACCTCCTTATGCGCCCATCGGTGATGCAAATGCAGGTTCTTTTTCAAGAACTTTACTATTTGTCATTGTCTTATAGAAGTTGTAAGCCCACATAAATAGACCAACAACAAAGAGAAGACCACCAATTGCACGAATTGTATAGTATGGATGTAGAACTGTTACAGTATCGATAAATGAGTAAGCAAGGTTACCATATTGATCAACTGCACGCCACATCATACCCTGAGTAATACCTGCAATCCACATACTTGAGAAGTAGAGTACAATACCAGTTGTTTGTACCCAAAACTGCATCTCCATCAATTTTTTACTATAAATCTCACGCTTATAGAATCGTGGAGCCATATGTAGAGTAGCTGCAATAATCATAAATGAAACCCAACCAAGCGTACCATCATGAACATGTCCAGGAATCCAGTCTGTAAAGTGAGCAAGAGCGTTAACAGATTTAATTGACTGAATAGGTCCTTCAAGTGTAGAAAGCATATAGAATGTAGATGCTAATACCATAAATTTAATAAGCGGAGACTCTTTAAGCTGATTCCACTCACCTTTCATTGTAAGAAGCATATTAATTGCTGAACCCCAAGATGGAAGAATTAATACAACAGAAAAAATTGATCCCATTGTCTGCATCCAATCAGGAACAGTAGAATAAATCAAGTGGTGACTACCTGCCCAAAGATAAACAAACATAAGACCCCAGAATGAGAGTAAAGACAACTTGTATGAAAATACTGGCTGACCTGACTCTTTTGGAAGATAATAATAAATCATAGCAATAATTGGAACAGTAAATACAAATGCAACTGCATTATGTCCATACAACCAT
>CAZGCF010000165.1:0-3756 GCA_964524095.1 uncultured Campylobacterales bacterium
TAACTTTATCCATTTTGTGGTTCCCATACTATTCAATAATATTTGGTACAACAAAATAGTCATCTTTTACTTTTGGTGCATTTTCTACTACTATTTTTTTGATCTCTGGATTTTCTTTAGGTGTATCTTCCCGCATAGGTGTACCACAATCTAATGTGCTAAAAGATGGGTCTAGCCCTTCAGTTTCAAGTTCGCTTAGAACCTCTACAAACTCTACAATTTTTTCAAGCTCATTTATCATCTCTTCTCTTTTTGAATCTTCTATCTTAAGCATAGATAGCTTTTCAAGTCGTTGTAGCATAGCATCATCAAATTTCATTTTTCATTCCTTGTACAGATTTTATATGTTTCTCTAATTGGCTAAAATGTTAAGCAGTTACATCTATTTTGCATTTTGCCTTATTTAACTTTAATTTTGTTATGATAACGCACTAAAGTTTAAGAGCAGTTTTTGAGAGAAAAAAATGTTAAATAAAAGATGATTGTTTAACATTTTTTTATATAGAATTTAAATTGAGAATTGATTGTTAAAGGAAATATATGAGTATAAAAGAGCAGGTAGAGTTTGTAAAAGAGGAGCTTACTCAAGATGAAAAGCTTCTTGAGGGTTTGATTAAGATAGAACGATTCTATAAAAGAAATAGGTTGGCGATTTTAGCGCTCTCTATCTCTGTAGTTGTGGGTGGTATTGGGTATGGAGTAGTTGAGTATATTAAAGAGCAGCATCTACTAAAGGCAAATAAAGCTTTACTACAGCTGCAAAGTAACCCTTCAGATAGCAATTCTTTAAAGATTTTAAAAGAGAATAATCCAGCTTTGGCTGAATTATATCTATTGAATGAGGCAACAAAAAAAGGCGATATAAAAAAATTAGAGGAGCTTACAAAAAGTAGTGATGAAACAATTTCAGATTTAGCAATGTACCATTTTGCTGTTTTTAAAAATAGTCTTTCACAAATAAAGGATTATAGTCTTAGAAGTAGCTCACTATTAAAAGATTTAGCACTATTTGATGAAGCCTATCTACTCTTCAAAAAAGGCAAAATATATGAAGCAAAGAGTAAACTTAAGTTGATCCAAGAGAGCTCACCTGTTAAGCCTGTTGCAAAAATGTTGGAACATTATGGAATAAAAGGTAATTGATGAACTTTAAAAGAAAATTGGCAGTTTTAACTTTTGGTCTTCTATTTCTTATTAGTGGTTGCAGTGAAAAGCACTATTTTGAGCCAGAAGAGATCAAAGGGCATATTCAGTATGATGGTGAACTGCCAGCAGAGATAGTTGAAGTTGGGTTTGCCGGAGCAACTCTTAAAAATGGTCAGGTAATTACTGAGAGTGGATTAGAGGAGTACTATTTACCAAAAGATTACCGTTATATCAACTCTTATAAAGATTTAGTAGTTGCTGTTGGAGATTGTAAACCTAATATTATCTATAATAAAGAGAGTGGTAAGATAATAGAGCTAAAGCTTAAAAGGCGTATTGTTGCTGCAATGTTTATACCTGATAGTACAAGATTGGTTTTTGTACTAGAGGGAAATAGTTATGGAATATACGATTATAGTGAACAAAAAGTTGTTGCAAAATATAGATCAGACAAAGCAATCACTGCAGATATGCGAATTGCAAACCCAATAATGCTTGCCGATCTGATAATAGTTCCTACACTTGATGGTAAGTTGATAATAATGCAGAAGGGTAGCGGTAAAAGGGTTCGTGAAATTATTGTAGGAAAGGGTGAAAATTTTAATAATGCTATTTTCCTTAAAATTGTAGGTAGTCGTCTGATTGCCGCTACTCCACACCGCATAATCTCTGTTAGTTCTAAGGTTATGGATGCTCAAAATATTGAGATTAGAGATATTGTTTTAGTAGATAAAGCAATATTTATTTTAAGTGCAGATGGAACAATCTATAAATGTGATGAAAGTTTAAAAATTTTGGATAAAAAGAAGTTTCCTTTTGCACATTATGTAGGTGCAATTTATGGAAAGCTTTTATATATTGTTGAAAAAGAGGGGTATATTATCTCTTTAGATTCAAACTTAACTAAAGTTGATGTCTATAGAATAGCTGATGAAATAGATGATTGGTTCTATTCAACAAAAGATACCTTCTATTACGAAAAATATTTCTTTAAACTACATCAGCAATAGATAGGTTTTAGGAATGATAAAAACTATACTAGAACCATTAAGGCAAAATGGATTTATCTTTAAGCGCTTTGAGCCATTTTCCCTTCAACAGATCGGTAGTAGAAAACGTATAGGTGTTTATCATGGAATCGATACAAAGAATCGCTATTTTCTTCTTTTTGTAGTCAATCGCAAGAGTAGGGTACTGCAAAAAGATGTTAAAGAGTGGATCGATCTTAAGCAAAGAATTGAACACTACTGTGGTTATGCAATAATGATAAATATAGCTTTGATAAATGCACCTCTTTGCTCAAAGGCGAAAGCTATTTTGGTTGAAGAGGGTTGGAAAGTTATAGATGAAGCTGTTGTGTGATATTGGCAATACAAGAATGCATCTCTGTATTGGAGATGAAGTTTTACACTTTGATTTTGATGAAGGATTAGAGCGCTTTAAAGATGAAAAGGTCTATTTTATAAGTGTTAATCAAGAGGTTACCAACAAGATCAAGAGAAGAGCTTTAGAGTGGATAGAGGTTAAAGATAAAAATCTTTTAAAAACTTCATATAGAGGGCTTGGCATAGATCGCATATCTGCTTGTTTAGGTATTGAGAGTGGAGTAGTGATCGATGCTGGAAGTGCTATTACTGTTGATATTGTAGAAGAGGGTAAACATCTTGGTGGATGGATTTGGCCTGGCATTAAAGCTCAGTTAAAATGTTATGCAGATATTTCGGAGAGACTATCTATCTCATTGAAGAGTTTGGACGATGTAAGTAAACTACCTCAAAACACAACTGAAGCTGTAAGCTTTGGCATATTAGCCCCAATTGTTAATTTGGTAAATAGTTTTGCCCAAGATAGAAAAGTTGTTTTAACAGGAGGAGATGCCAAAATTTTATCTTCACTCTTTCCTTCTGCTGAAGTTGATGAGAGAGTAGTCTTTAGAGGGATGAAAAAAATGATAAAGGAGAGCGGATGCTAACCGTTGCACTGCCAAAAGGGCGAATTGCAGAGCAGACACTAGAGATTTTTGAAACTATATTTGGTGATGAGTTTAAGTTTGAATCTAGAAAATTGATTCTTGATATGGGGGCATTTCGTTTTTTATTGGTTAGAAATCAAGATGTTCCTACATATGTTGCTCATCAAGCTGCTGATATTGGAGTTGTAGGATTAGATGTTATAGAGGAGCAGGGGCTTGATATTATAAGACTTTTAGATCTTGGAATTGGCAAATGTAAGGTTGCGGTTGGTATTCGACAAGATGATGAGCTTGATTGGAGTAAACCGCAAATGAAGGTTGCTTCTAAAATGGTTAATATTACTAGAAATTACTTCAGTAAAAAGGCTATGGGTGTTGAAGTAATCAAGCTTTATGGATCAATTGAACTTGCACCTTTGGTTGGTCTTGCTGATGCTATAGTTGATATTGTAGAGACTGGTACAACTATGAAAGAGAATGGTCTAAAAGTTGCTGAAACAATTATGGAATCGAGTGCTCATTTGATAGCCAATAAACATAGCTTTCTTGCAAAGAAGAGTGAGATAATGGAACTTTACACCCATAGCCTTTTTACTAAAGTAATTTCTTGTAATATTGACCATTTTAGAAGCAACTTT
>CAZGCF010000166.1:0-3734 GCA_964524095.1 uncultured Campylobacterales bacterium
TAGTTTTTAAATTGATACCGCCCAAAATTTTGTGTTCATGTTAATCCTTTTTTTGTTTTTGATTACTCCATTCCAACCCTAATATTCATTTAATAAGTCCATACTTGATTCTTGTCATACAAATAAGTGTTAAAGCTTCTGTAAGATCATATGTTGTTTCAACAATTTTTCTACCAATATTTTCAACTTTATTCAAATGTAAAATATTGATAACAAAGCTTCTAAGAATAGATAATGCAAAAGCACCTTTGTTGACTTTGCATTTATCTTCATTTAATGCAGTATCTTTATAAAAATGCATTGTTTCAACACTCCATTCATAAAGAATTTTTGTTAAAAAAGTTTTTGCATCATTATACTCATTTGATATATAGTAGTGTGTTGTAGTCTCTTGATTGTCAATGGTTTTATCAATACGAATAATCGATTGTATAAAGATACCATTCCAAGGATATGAGCAATCATTATAAACATAAACTTCTCTATTTATTACTTGACCAGACTGTTTTACAGTATCGCTATGGTGTGAACTAATTGCTGATATGCTTTCTATCTCTTTAACAAACTCACTTAACTCTTTTTGGTTCTCTTTTACTTTTGCCACAAATGTACTGCCTTTGCTTTGGATATCTTTTAAAGTTTTTTTTGAGTATTTAGGGCATCAAACTCATAACAAAAGCTCTCATCAAGCTCTCCTATTAATTCTTGAAGTGCTGGTATCTCATTTGATTTACTATTTATCTCTTTATGGGCAATAATTAATCCATACTCGGCAATAACTGCTGAAAGTATATTTACAGCATTTCTATTTTTACCATCACTTCCTCGAAGTTTTTTACCATCTACCGCTAGTGTTGCATCTTTTGGTATATCCACAATACTCTCTACCCATTTTCTAAAAGCCGTCTCTAATTCATCTTTATCTACTATCTCATAAAAATCATATAATCTTGATCTCCCAGGTATTCGTATAAACTCCACTCCTAGTAATTTTTTTATCTCCTTCCTTTTAGCGTTTGCTTTCATCCATTTATATACCTCTATTGGATTCTTTGCTCCCATTAATATAGCTATTATCGATAAAAACATTATTACTGGCAAACTATACTGTCTCCCCTGTGGTCTTGCCTGTTCTGATATATGCTCTTTTAAAATTTTCAATAATTCTGGCTCCATTTTCTCTCCCGATATAAATATACTTCTTTGGCTTTATAGCAAAAAGTATTCCTTAGTATCGGAATGGGATAACTTCTTACTTATCTCAAAAAGTGGTTTAGATACCTTCTGCGCCAACCCTCTGATAATCTCAATGACAGGTTTAGTCTCATACATTGGATCGATTGCTTTTTGACGCAAGACAATAGACGGCTCTATACCTCCAAACGACTTAACAGGATCTTCACGCTCAAGATATGTACACTCAGGCAAAACTACATCAGCCATCATTACTGTATCGCTCGGCATTGTATCTATAGCAACTACCAAATCCATCTTTTCAAACATTTGTCTTGTTTTCTTTGTATTTGGTACGCTTAACATTGGGTTCTGTTTATAGATAAACATTCCTCTAACTGGATATGGTGTACGATCCTCTATTATCATATTTCTAAAACCTATCCAAGTTCCACTACCACCTACAATAGCCGCCTCTTTACGATCTATTCTGGACTCAGCATTTGCATACATTGGTGCATTTACTTCATGACTTCCCAAAGGTAGTTTCTTTCCAAAGACAATTCCACCTTTTACATCTATACCACCACCCAAAGCTGTAAATATTGCCTGAGCTCGTCTAAGTTGAAAATCTTGCTTACTCCACGCTGTGCGACGACCTTGATAATAAATTGCTCTTGGTGCGTGAGCCATAAATTCACGCGCTATAGTTCTAATAGTCTCAGCATCTACCCCTGTAATTTTCTCTGCCCACTCAGGAGTATATTTTTTCTCTTTTACTATATATCTTCTATACTCCTCAAAACCATCCATATTCTCTTCAACAAACTTTTTATTGTAAAGAGTCTCTGTCATTACAACATATGTAAGAGCCAAGACAAAAGCTAAGTCAGTACCTACCTTTATAGGAACCCATCTATCAGCCTGAGCTGCTGTATTTGTATATCTTGGATCAATAACTACAAGCTTTGCTCCACGTCCTCTTGTACGTTTGAAAATATCCATAGTATCAGGTGTAACTATAGCTTCTGCACGGTTGGCACCTGCCATAATTACATAGTTTGCATTCTCCAAATCATCAAGACCATATCCGCCTATAGTTAGAGCATAGCCTGAAACAGTTGTCTGCAGACAAATAGATGCATGATTTACAAAGTTTGAAGAGCCAAACTTATCTGCCATAAAACTTTTAAATGTATGCTCTGCCATACCTTCACCAGCACAGTAAGAGATGGTTGATCTATTATCTTTCTCCTCTTCAAGGATCTGTTTTAAACCTTTGAATTTGTCAGTGCCGTTAAGAATAGCTTCATAAGCTTCATCCCAAGTTACACGTTTAAACTTACCTTCGCCCTTCTTGCCTACTCTAATCATAGGGTACTTCAATCTGTCCGGATCATAAAGAGCGTGAATACCGGCATTTCCCCTGGCACACAACATATTTTTCGATTTTGGAAAGTGAGGGTTTGGATCGAGCTTTTTAACAATGCCATTCTCTACTACTGCATATGCCGCACACTTGTTGACACACATTTCACAAAGCGTAGGAACAACTTTTCTCTTGCTACTGTCAGTTTTGGCATCACTGGTTTTAAGCAAACCAGAGCCAGATACCCCAGAAGCACCAAGAACAGTCATGGCAACTGTCCCTTGAAGGAATCTTCTCCTTGAGATTTCCACTTCCATGAAGCCTCCTTTAATGAATGAATGGTTATTTACTAACTCATATCGAAGTGTAACTACTTGCTTATAAATTTAATTTTAATTTAATGAATATATATTCAGAAATTTTATATTTATCATTATTAATAATTATATTAAGTTGTAGATTAAGAGTATTTAGAGATCACTAATTTTAGTAGCTATAAAAAAAGATTTTTTGAAGTTGATACTAATTCAATAAAAAAGGGTTGACCTTTCAGCCAACCCTCTATTCCCCCTATTGTAGCAGCTTAAAATTATTTACTAGCAGCAGCTTTTGCAGCTTCAAGAGCCTCTTCATACTCTGGCTCTTCAGTAATTTCAGGAACAAGTTGCTTGTAAACAACAGTGCCATCTCTGTCAATAACAAAGATTGCACGAGCAGTTACACCTGCAAGTGGACCATCAGCGATAAGAACACCATATGCATTTGCAAAGTCTTTGTTACGGAAGTCAGATGCAACTGTAAGGTTTTCAATTCCCTCTGCAGAACAGAAACGTCCAGCCGCAAATGGAAGGTCCATAGAGATAACAGTTGTATCAACACCTTCAATTCGAGCAGCTTTTTCATTGAACTTACGAGCTTCAGCCGCACATACTGGTGTATCAAGAGAAGGAACTACTACAAGAAGTTGTACATTCTCTTGAGCTCCACCAACTTTTTTATCTGCAAGACCGTTAGAGTTTACAACAGTTACTTCTGGAGCTTTATCTCCAACATTTACTTCATTACCTGCTAATTTTACTTCATCACCTTTAAACTTAGTTGTTGCCATAAGATTCCCTTTTTTTTGGTTTTTACATATTCAATATGAACTTGCACAATCAATGTGCTTGTCGTTATTGTACTTAAATAGGAT
>CAZGCF010000167.1:0-3734 GCA_964524095.1 uncultured Campylobacterales bacterium
TGGGAATAGAAGCTGGAGCGATCAACCATTTAATGGGCAGATAGATGAGTTGAAAGTATATGATTTTGCATTGAGTAGTAGTGATGTAAGTGTGCTTTACGAAAGAGAAAAGAGTGGCAGAAATTATGATGGAAGTGTTAGAATTTGTCAATGCTTTTTGAATCCAATAGCCGATTATCATATGGATGAGTGTGAATGGAATGGCATAACGGGTGAGGTAATAGATAGCAGTGGGAATAATTTGCACGGAACAGCAATTAATGATGCAAATATAACAAGTAGCGGAGAGTTGTGTAAAAGCGGTAAATTTCAAGCAGACAAAAGGACAGGTGTTGAGATTCCATCAAGTCCAACTCTTCAATTATCAAATAAGCTAACATATATGGCGTGGATTAAACTTATAGATCCAAACTACTCAAGTAATAGTAATAAACTTGAAAATATATTTACCAACCAGAGTTGGGCTAATGCATTGAGATATACAGAAAAAGGTCATTGGAATGAGAATAGAATATTGTTTCAGTTAAATATTGATGGAACAGTGCAATATCTATATTCAAATAGTCAAATTCAAGATACAGAGTGGCATCATATATCTGCTGTATATGATGGTAACAGTATGAAGATATTTATAGATGGAGAACTTGATAATAGTTTAGATGTTTCAGGGGTAGTCAATATTGGAGATTTAAATAGTAGAATAGGTAAAGAGTATGATAATGATGATACTAATGATTACTCTTTTAACGGTTATATAGATGAGTTGAAGATATTTAATGGAGCAGTATCAGATGATCAAATATTGCAGATATATAGTAATGAGAAGAGTGGAAAGAGTTATGATGGGGAGTTGAGAGAGTGTCCTGTATGTTATCTTTTTGATGCTTGGGATACTTGGCGAGATAAAGATGATAGGAATATATCTACAAAAGTTGTAAATAGACCATTTGATATAACTATAGCTTCTCTATCAAAAGATGGAGAGAGTTTTCAAGAATTTAATGGAACAGTATGTGTAGAGTTGGTAAGGGGTGATGATAGTGATATAAATTACACCAGTTGGTACAAGATGGAGGAGTTTGAAGATGGTGAAAGCAAGAGCGATTGGAGAGATATTAAAGTAGATAGAGCTGTAAAAGAGGTAAAAGTAAAAATAGTTTGTGCTAAAGATATTAATGTAAGTTGTCCAATTTCAGAAGAGAATGTTAGTGATAGCGCTATTTCATCTGATGAATTTGCAATAAGACCAGATAGATTTGAGATAGATACCACTGCTGAAATATACTCTGGTGAAGAGTTTAATATTACATATAGCGCTTTAGATGGTGAGAATAGTTATGCAAAAGATTATAATGAGACTCGCAATAGTAGCTTTGAAATAGATGTTTCACCTGTTATTGAGGGCTGTATTGATGAGAATTTGAGTGATGATAGTTGGAGTTTTGGTAATGGTAAATATATTGATGAAAACGAAAAGATAATAGATGTTGGGGAGATGAATATAACAATAAGAGAGGTTAATGGTAGTGAGTTTGCTATATGTGATCAAAATGATACAAATGATTCTGATAGATTAATAGAAGAGCGCTCCGTTATTATAAATGTAAAACCTTATGAGTTGAAGATATTATCTGCTAAGCTTACACCATCTACAGGAAATGATGAGT
The DNA here is from genome assembly GCA_964524095.1 of uncultured Campylobacterales bacterium. GTDB lineage: Bacteria > Campylobacterota > Campylobacteria > Campylobacterales > Hydrogenimonadaceae > Hydrogenimonas. The sequence goes on from CAZGCF010000167.1 coordinate 1,668, forward strand.
GGGTATATATGGCTAAGGAGGATGATCTTTCGAATATGAATGTTGAAGCTAATGTAACAATTAGAGCTTTAAGCAAAGATGGTAATCCAATAAATGATTTTAATATTACATGTTATAAAGGAGTAAATAGAGTTCAATTCTTCTATATTGAAGATAATAGAGATGAAAATATAAGTTATCTATTTGATGGAAATTTATCATATAGCGATCCAAGTGAGTCAAATGTTACACTACAATTTAATGCTGAAGGTTTTGAAGGAGGTAGTGGCGAAAAAAGTTATATTTTTGGAGTAGATAGAAGTTTTTCAAATCCTCAAAATCCTCTTGAATTGGAGCTGAAAGAGGTTAACATTACAGATGATAGTGAAGCAAAAGTAGTAACAGGTATAGATGGAGTAGATGATAATGTAACTTTTTATTACGGAAGAGTAGCACCAGCATATGATTATAGCGATGATGGTGTATATGAGAGAAATGTAACAAAAGAGATTCAATTTTTGGTTTATAGTAGTAATGGAAGGTATGTAGATGAAGATAATTTAACAAAGGGTACCTCTTGGTATAGTATAGATCAGAGTGATGTAAAAGAGGGGGGAGTTTATGAGGCAAAAGGATATAGAAATACATATAAGAATGAGCCTGAAGATAGAGTAGAGATTAATATTGAAGATGAGATAGGTAGAGAGTTGATGCTTTCAACAGAGGCGAATGAGACATTTGATGCTTGGATACATCTAAATGTAAGTAGATGGTTATGGTATGGATCAAGTGAAGATGGCTTTAAAGAGTATAACGATAGTGAAGAGAGTAGTTGTTTAGAGCACCCATGCTTTTACTATAAGTTTAACTATAGGAGTGAAATTGAAGATAATTTATCAGAAGGGGTAGTAAGTGGAGATTTTAATGGAAGTGATTACGATATAAATATTAGTAAAAGAGTTATTCGACCAAGAATTTTTAGATAAAAGATCGATTTAGGATTATATATGAGAAGAGGGTTGACACTAATAGAGTTGATAGTATCAATGGTTATAGTAGCATTTGTTTTTACTATTGTTCCAAAGATGATGATTGCTGTAACGAAGAGTAGTGAGCAGGGAAAGAAAGAGGATGCTATATTTAATGCAGTATCTGTTTTAGCAACTATCTCTTATCTTGCTTGGGATGAAAATCAGACTACTTTAGATGAAAGTGTTAGTATAATTACTACAGATGGAGAAGAGGATTTTAACTGTACATTAGAGAATAATAGATACAGAGTAGGTGCTTTTTATACTGATGAGACAGATAATGGTAGGGTTTGCTATAGTAAAGTACCTGCTTCAGATATTGGGTATGATGAAGATAGTGATGAGTTTGGAGTAGATGATGTTGATGATTTAAATGGTTCAGAGAATGAGGAGTTGTTTGAAAATCTAGGTTATGAAGCTTCAGACTATAATATTCCAGACTATAATATAACTGCTGAGATCTGTTTTGTACCTGATATAGATATAAGCAATCTAACTATTTGGTTAGATCAAAATTGTATTAATTCTGAAAAAAAAACAAATGTAAAACTTATAAAAGTAGATGTACAAAGAGCTGAAAACAGCTCAAAAAGGAGTTTGGGTAGCAGTATAGCTTCATTCTACTATTTTGCTTTTAATTTAGGAATAGCAAAAGATATACCAAGAAAGTATATTCCTGAGTGATGGAGAGAGGTTTGAGAAGAGGATACACATTAATAGAGCTTATTGTAACTTTGGTAGTATCATCAATTTTGGCATTAGGGACATTTAAAGCTATTCAAGAGATATATTTAAAGTGGCAAAAGACAAAGACTCTTACACATATGACACTAGATACACAATCTGCTATAGATCAAATAGGTGCACTGCTTTATGATAGAATAAATGGTAGTGAGATCAGATACGATACTAATTTTACAGATTATGATTATACACCGTTATTTGAAAGTAGTATAGAAGATTATCCTGTTTTTGAGTGGATTGGTAGGGCAAGAGAGGTAGAGAATAACTTCTCAAGTATAAGTATGTTTATAGATCTGAATGATCCAAACAGTGA
>CAZGCF010000168.1:0-3732 GCA_964524095.1 uncultured Campylobacterales bacterium
AAAGTTTTTTACAAATAAATTGAGTTTTTTGTATGTTTTTAATATGATTATCTCTCTGCATAGTAAGAGCTTCTAACCAATACTCCAGAAGAGACTGCCTTAAATCCCATCTCTAAAGCTTTAGATCTCATCTCTTCAAAAAACTCCGGCGGGTAGTAACTGATCACAGGGTAGTGACTTGGTGATGGTTGTAGATACTGCCCAATTGTCAACTCTTCTACACCTGCTTTAAGCAGATCTTCCATTGTCTCTGTAAGCTCTTTTTTACTCTCACCAAGCCCAACCATCAAAGAGGATTTTACAGGAGCACTGAAGTTTTTAGAGTAGTAACTTAAAACCTGCAAAGATCTCTTATAACTGCTTTGTGGGCGTATGCTTGGTGAGAGTCGGCGTACTGTCTCTTCATTGTGTGCCAATTTATCGACGCTACACTCTATAATGCGTTCTAAAGCAGACTCATCAGCTCTGAAGTCTGGTGTAAGTAACTCTATCTTGACATCTGGCACTATAGCTCGGATCGAGCATACAACAGACTCAAAATGTTTTGCACCAAAGTCTGGCAAATCGTCCCGATCAACAGATGTGATAACCACATAGCTTAGCCCAAGCTCTTTAATGGCAGTTGCTATACGCTCCGGTTCTGTAGGATCAGGAGATATACCTTTACCTGTTTTGACACTGCAAAAACGACAAGCACGGGTACAAGTATCGCCTAAAATCATAAAGGTTGCAGTGCTACGCTGGTAACACTCTGCTCTATTTGGACAACCACTCTCTTCACAAACTGTTGTAACACTCTTTTGTCTTAAAATATGATCTGTTTTTAAGATAAGTTCAGGATCTGGAGCCTTAACTTTAGGTTTATATGGTCTCATCAAATGCTTTACAAACTGACCTGACTATACTATCATTTACCTCATCCAAAGATAGTTGAATCCCCTCATTGGCAAGTGAAGTTGAAACTATACCTTTAAGATTGCAAGGGCTGACCTGATTATGAAAAGAGAGATCTACATCTACATTAAATGCTACACCATGCAGAGAAACACCAAAACGGTACCTAAACCCAAGTGAAGCAATTTTACGATTCTCAATATAAAATCCGGGATTACCTTTGTCATATAGTACTTTAGGAAGAGTAGAAGAGAAGAGATCCTCATAAGCTCTTCTTACACGACGGTAAAAGAGTTGCGGTTCTCTAACCTGAAAGCAGAAGTAAGCTATTGCCTGTCCTTCAGAGTGGCAAGTTATGGAGCCACCTCTATCACTCTTTACTGTTTTAACCGGCCAGTTACCACTATCATCAGTTCCGACAGTAAAGATTGATGGATGAGAGCATAAAATCAGATGGTTCTCTCCATCTTTACAAGCTTCATTATGTACACCTCTCATCTTCTCATAAGCAGTCTCATACTCAACAACTCCCCATTTATGAAGTATCATAACTTAAAAAATGCCCTTTCAAGCGCTTCAGAGAAGGTAGGATGTGCCAAGATTGTCTCTTTTGCCAAAGCCGCGCTAAGCTCTCCGGTTAGTGCCATTGCTACAATTGATATAAGCTCTTCAGCATTGGGAGCCAAAATTTCCGCACCAACAATGAAGTTTTCAGCATCTGTATAGACAACTACTACTCCATCTTTTGCGTGGTGTATATGCGAGTATGTAAAGGCGTTAAGAGGAACAACAGACTCTTTAAAAGGCTCATCCAACTTTTCAAGCGTAGAGCGTGTCAAACCAACAGAGGCATAACTCATAGGCAGTGTGTGGATAAACTTTACTACATAATCAAGATTTAAAATAGGCGGTTTTCTATTTAGCAGACGATTAACCACATTAAGCACCTCTGCACGTGCCGCGTGTGCCAACTGAATCTTTCCATTACAATCACCTATGGCAAAGTGATCCGGTTCAGTTGTCTCAAACATCTCATCAGTCTCTATACCGTGTTCATTGAGCTCTATTTGGAAACAAGCTACCACATCGATATTTGCACGTCGCCCAGTAGCAACCAACAATTTTTCAGCAGTTAAACTACTCCCATCTTGCAAAGAGATAGATACACCATTATCACCACTTTTAGCCTCAACAATCTTACTATTTGGTATTAAAGTAACGCCAAGCGATTCAAGTTGTTTTTTCATTGATACAGAGATAGAAGGGTGAGCCTTTTTAAAAAGCTCTTCAGAGAGATAGATCAGTGTCGTCTTGACACCATAAGCTGAAAAAAATGATGCCATCTCAAGTCCAATCGCTCCATTTCCATATATGGCTATAGATTGTGGAAGAGATGACATCATCATAACTTCATCACTTGTAATAATCTGTTTTCCATCGTATGTAATTCCATCAGGAATAAAAGGTTTTGATCCAGTACCTATAACCACATATGTAGCCTCAATTTTCTTATCACCCACACTAATCTCATGTGGTGCCGTTATCTTGGCATTACCCTCTATAAGGGTAATATCTTTACACTGTCTTACGATCGCTTTATGTGAGTTCTCTATCAATCTCCTCTTCTCATCTTCAAGCTTTGACATATCCAAAAGAGCCTCATTTGAAAAGATAGATGTCTCTTTGGTAGCATAACTAAGATAGCCATAGTGCAAAAACATTTTAGAGGGAATGCAACCCCGATGCAAACAGGTACCCCCAAGCAACTTTAGATCACGCTCTATAAGTGCAACACGCATACCTGCTTTAGCGGCTACCACTGCACCGGCATAGTTTAATCCTCCACCGATAAAACAGATGTCATACATCTCAATCCTTAGCACTTCTGTAAAAGTTTCTATCTAATACCAATCTTTTTAACCTCTGCATAAACTCTGCTGACTGAAAACCGTTGATAATGCGATGATCAATTGTAAGCGTAACAGCAACTTTTCCACCATTTTCACTACCAATAGCGGCTATACCGCTATCATCTCTGTTTATCATTGCATCAAACTCCCTGATCCCAGTCATTCCCAAATTACTGATACCAAATGTTGATCCTTTAAAGTCATCAGGCAAAAATCTTTTTGTTTTTATCTTCTCTTTAAAACTACTCAAATCTTGGCTAATCTCTCTAACACTCTTTTTGTTAACATCTTTAAAAACAGGCATATAGAGCATATCTTCATCTGCCATAGCTACAGAGATTGAAGCATTTGGAAAAACTTGAAACTCATCTGTACCTAATGTTGTTCGAAAAGAGTCACTCTGCATCATCGCTTCACCTATCAATTTAATAAACCATACTGTAATGTTAGCCTCTTTGTTTGCAAATTGTTTCAATTTTGTTATATCTATCTCATCATATAGATGATATACAGGTTTTTTGGCTGACTCTATAACGGTAGAGATCACTGCTTTGTCTCTTGAAGTTAACGGTTTTGGTAGTGGAACATTCTCTTTTTCTATAAAATCAAAAATATCTTTTTCACCATACTTTTTCCCTTTTTCAAAAAGCTCAAAAGATAGATTATACTTATCTATCAATTTAAGTGCTTTAGGGGTAAAATAGCGGCGTATATAGAAATCTTCTATCTCTTGTTTATGTGCTGGAGTTGGCAATCTGCCGCTTTTTTGAAGCTTTTTTATCTCAATACCATACTTTTTAGCTTCCAACTTTGCCTTTGGAGAGGCAGTTCCTTCATTTTTAGTGACTATCGGCTCTATTTTTACAGATATAGGCTCTTTTGGTCTATCTATAACTTCTGGTTTTACTGTTTTTTTAAACTCTTTATC
>CAZGCF010000169.1:0-3713 GCA_964524095.1 uncultured Campylobacterales bacterium
AATGAGCACAGATAAAAGAGAGGTTCATGTTGGAGAACCTGTGAATCTAACTGTAACTTTAAAGTATAGAAGAGATAAAAATTATGTAGAGAGTCAAATAGAGTCTCCTCAATTTTCCAACTTTTGGATCAAACAGGTAGGTAATGTTCAAGAGTATGTCGAAGGTAATTATATTGTTAAAAAGGTTAAATTTATAATATTCCCTCAAAAAGCTGGAGAGTTTAAATTAGATCCTTTAACTGCTAAATTGGCAAGGCGTGTGGCAGTTAAGCAACCATTTGGAAATGATCCATTCTTTAATGATGATTTTTTTAATGCAATGTTTGCAAGGCTAGAGACAAAGCGTATTGCTTCTAATAATATTTTAATTAATGTTAAACCTCTACCAAATAATTTAGAGCTTTTTGGAAAGTTTAATATAAGTGTTACTGTAGATTAAAAGGAGGTTGAAGCAAACAAACCGGTTAAAGTAGGCATTCGTATAGATGGATATGGAAATATTGATGATATTAAGAAGTTTGATCTAAAGATTCCTGATGCAGTAGTCTATGCTGATGAGCCAAAGATAGATGCACATATAAGCAATGGAAAGTATGGCGGAACATTTATGCAGACTATTACAGTAGTTGCAGAGAGTAATTTTACTATTCCTTCATTAACTCTTAAATTTGTAGATTCTGAAACCAATCAGCCAACTGAGATTAAGAGTGAGCCAATTAAAATTTTTGTCAAAGGTGGGGTTGTTAAACAACCTGAAGTAGTTAAAAAAGCTGAAATGGTTAAAAAAGATAGTAAAGATAAAGAGAATAACGTAGGTAGTGCAATGTTATCACAAAAAGAGCAGACAACTTCAGGTTGGCTTATGTTTATTATAGGTTTGGCAGTAGGAGTTTTATCTGCTTTTGGAATATCAAAATTTAGACAAAACAGAGTCTCTATGAAATCTTTAAGTAGTAAAGCTCGTGCTATACGACAAGCCAAAGATGAAAAAGAGCTTTTTGAACTTCTACTGCCATATATTAAAGATGATCCACAAATAGAGGATGCAGTAAAAAAATTGGAAGAGAATCTCTTTAAAGGTGCATCTCACCGTATAGATAAAAAGTTGTTGGCAGAGATTATAGAAGAGATTGAAGAAGAGATTGACGATAGCAAAAGAGGAGTTTAATAAAATATTGCTAAAATAATATACTTACAAGCATATATTTGGAGAATCTTTTATGAAAATTTTTGTTACCGGTGGAGCTGGATATATTGGTTCACACACATGTGTTGAGCTTCTTACTGCAGGATATAATGTAGTAGTTTATGATAACCTTTCTAACTCCAGTGTAGAGGCTATAAAGAGAGTAGAGAGCATTACTGGTAAAAGTGTTGAGTTTATTGAGGGAGATATAAGAGATAAAGCAAAACTTGAATCATCAATGAGTGGCTGTGATGCTGTTATACATTTTGCAGGATTAAAAGCAGTTGGTGAGTCTGTTGAGAAACCTCTTGAATATTATGATAACAATGTTTCTGGAACATTAAGATTGTTAGAGGCTATGCAAAATGTAGGAGTAAAAAAGATTGTATTTAGCTCCTCTGCTACTGTATATGGAGATCCCAAGAAGCTTCCTTTAACTGAAGATCATCCACTTCGTACAACCAACCCTTATGGACAGACAAAACTTGTAATAGAAGAGATATTAAGAGATCTATATAGATCAGATAATAGCTTTGGAATAATGATTTTGAGATACTTTAATCCTGTAGGTGCTCACGAGAGTGGAATGATAGGTGAAGATCCTCAAGGTATTCCAAATAACCTTATGCCATTTGTATCTCAAGTTGCTGTTGGAAGAAGAGAGTATTTAAATGTTTTTGGAGGAGATTACAATACGCATGATGGAACAGGAGTTCGTGACTATATTCACGTTGTTGATTTAGCTCTTGGACACCTTAAAGCTCTTGAAGCTCTAAAATCAAATATGTGTGAAGCTGTAAATCTTGGAACTGGAGAGGGGTACAGTGTACTTGATGTTGTTAAGGCTTACGAAAAAGCTTCAGGTAGAGAGATTCCATATAGAATAGTCTCTCGTCGTCCTAGAGATATTGCTGCTTGTTATGCCGATCCATCTAAAGCAAAAGATCTGCTTGGATGGGAAGCAAAGTTTGATTTGAAAAAGATGTGTGAAGATAGTTGGCGATGGCAATCTAAAAACCCTTATGGTTACAATATAGATAAAGAGTGAGAGATGGCAAAAGAGAGAGAGAATCAATTTAATGTATTAATTGTTGATGATGAGCGTATGAATATTGAGTTGGCAGCAGCTTTTTTAAAAGAGATGGGAAATATTAAAATAAGTTTTGCACAAAATGGGCAACAAGCAATTAAAGGTATGTATAGCAAAAATATTGACTTAGTGCTATTAGATATTAATATGCCAGGAATAGATGGCTTTGAAGTTTGTAAACTTTTAAAGGATGATTTAAAGACAAGAGATATTCCAATTATATTTCTCACTGCCCAAAACAGTATTGAATATATAACAAAAGCTTTTGAAGTTGGAGGGGCAGATTATATAAACAAACCATTCAATGGAGAGGAGTTAAAGGCACGTGTTCGTACACAACTAAAACTTCGTGCAACAATGAAAGAGTTACAAGATAAGCAGTCACGACTTGCACAGTTATCAATTACAGACTCTCTGACAAAAGTGTATAATTTTGTATATTTTCAGACAAAACTAAAACATATTATTGAAAAAAGTGTAAATTTCTGGTTGGTTCATATTCATATAACAAATTTAGATAAAATAAATAGTCTATTAGGAAATCGTATAGCAGAAGGAATCCTTCAGGAAGTATCTAAAATATTAGTAGATGTATCCTATAAATCTGATACAGTTGCAAGATTATATGGTGCACACTTTGGAATATTGGTTCCAAATAGAAGACGCGAAGAGCTTGAATCTATGCTTTTTAAACTCTTAAAAGATATAAATTCTTCTAAAAAACTATCAAAAAATATTAGATGCTTGATTGTTGCCAACAGTGTTAAACCTTCAGATACACCTAATGTAATTTTAGCTCGTTCTCACACAACACTAAAAAAACATAAAGAGACTAGCAACTCACCCTTCCTCATTGAGGTTTAGATCTATCTTGTTTTGTAAATCCCACAAAAGCGCCATCAATTTTGTAATCTTCTTTTTTATCGATTCACTTATCTCATTTTGTGAAGATAGCTCATTTTCTATCTCTTTACAGAGAGAAAATGAGTTCTCAAATCTCATATTCCCTACAGCACCTTTAATTCTGTGAATCACATCTTTTACTCTATTAATATTGTTAGAATCAATTGCACTCTCCAAATCTTCCAAAAAGGAGTTTACACTTTTTGAAAATTGTGCAAATAGAGTTTTCTAAATTTTTCTATTTTTTAATCCGAGTGACTCTCCAAGTTGATCATAATCAATAGTATCAAACTCTATTGACTCAACATCTTCAATTTTTCTATTTTTAGTATTTAAAAATTTCTGCAAAACCATATCTAAAGCTTTTGTCTCAATCGGTTTTGAGAGATGATCATTCATACCTGCTTTCAGATAGGCTGACTTCTCTTCAGCCATTACATTTGCAGTCAATGCTATTATTGGTATTTTAAATCCATCCTCTCTAAGTCTTTTTGTAGCCTCTATACCATCCATTTTAGGCATATTTACATCCAT
>CAZGCF010000170.1:0-3691 GCA_964524095.1 uncultured Campylobacterales bacterium
AGCCTATTATAGGCAGACTATTCTCTTTAGGTCTTGCAATAGGGAGTTAACTTAAAGTTAGCGATCACACATTAGCCAAACAGACTTGGGAAGTTGAGAGCAATGGAACTAAAATAGCTTTACGTGAAGAGGAAGCCGCTTCTATATATATAGAACCAATTAAAAATGGAGAGTAAAAAGTTGAAAAAAATCAGAGTAGCTTTAGCTGGACAACCAAATGTTGGTAAATCATCTATTATCAATTCTATTACAGGGGCAAGGCTTCATGTTGGTAACTTCTCTGGTGTTACAGTAGAAAAGAAAGAGGTTTTTATAGAAAAAGATAATTATGAGATAGAGATTGTTGATCTTCCAGGAGTCTATTCATTAAATGCATATACACCTGAAGAGCATGTAGCAAAAAAGTTCCTTTTTGAAGAGAGTTACGATTTAATAGTAAATGTTGTAGATGCAAACACCCTCTCTAGAAACCTAATATTTACTCTACAACTAATGGATATGCAAAAAAAGATGATTTTGATCGTAAATATGATAGATGAAGTTGAAAAACAGGGAGGTAATGTTGACAAAGATAAATTAGAAGAGCTTCTTGGTATTCCTGTTATTTTAACTTCTGCAAAAGAGCATCGGGGTGTTGATGAAATAGTTGATCATATAATAAAAACATATGAAGAGAAGAAGCCTAAAAATAAACTATTTTATGATGAAAGAATTGAAGTTCAAATAGAAAAAATAGTAAAAATTTTACATAAATCAGCCCATTTTAAAGATCCTGATTATGCTAGATTTATAGCTATTCGTCTATTAGACAGAGATGAAACTATATATAAAATTATTCACGATCTGCCTATATTTATAGAGTTGCATGAACTTTTAGGAAAAGTTTATAGAGAGTTGGAGTTGGAGTTTGATGAAGAGAGTACTAGCGATATTTTAAGTGATGAGCGATATGCACTCTCTAAAGCATTGGTAATGGAGTCTCTTCAATCACCTCCCAAAAGAGTTTCACTAACAGATAGAATAGATAAAATTCTTATTCATCCTATATTTGGATTACCAATTTTTCTATTTTTTATGTGGATTCTTTTTCAATTGACTTTTGAGATTGGATCAATTCCTATGGAGTTGATTGACAGCTTTTTTAGTGAAATATCGAATATAGTCATTAAAGTATTACCTGATGGTCCTATTCAGTCTGCTTTAGCAGATGGAGTTATTCCTGCTGTAGGCTCTATTATAATGTTCTTGCCTAATATTTTAATTCTTTTTATGGGGATAAATCTTCTTGAACAGACAGGCTATATGGCTCGTACAGCATTTTTGCTTGACGGTTTTATGAAAAAGTTTGGTCTTCAGGGAAAAGCTTTTATTCCACTTGTTAGTGGCTTTGGCTGTACAGTTCCTGCATATATGGCGGCAAGAACCCTAAAAAATCCAACAGATAGAATAATAACAATGTTGGTTCTTGGCTTTATGAGCTGTTCAGCAAGACTTCCTGTTTATGTTTTATTGATTGGTGCATTTTTCCCTACATCATCAGCTGGAAATATTCTATTTATTATATATATCAGCGGTGCTATTTTAGGTCTTATAGTTGCAAAAATTTTAAGAGTGGTTCTATTTAAGGTGGAGCCTGAGACATTTTTAATGGAGATGCCTCCTTACCGCTTTCCATCTCTAAAAGCACTTGCAATGGAGCTTTGGATCAAAGCAAAACTATTTATAAAGAAGGCTGGTACATTTATTGCCGGAGCCTCTATGCTAGTTTGGTTTTTAAGTGCTTACCCAGAAAATTCAGCTATTGAAACTGAATATCTTCAAAAAATTGAGTCTGCAGTAGATCTAACACAAAAAGATCTACTTAAAAATGAGATGGTAGCTAAAAAGCTTGAATCAAGTTATCTTGGTCAAATTGGCAAAACTATTGAACCAATCTTTGAACCTTTAGGGTTTGATTGGCGAATCTCTGTTGCAACAATTTCTGGTTTAGCGGCTAAAGAGGTTGTTGTATCTACATTAGCTACTCTATATGCAGTTAGTGATGCAGATGAAAATAGCAATACATTAGTAGAAAGATTACGTGAAAATATTACATTTAAAGCCGCTATTGCATTAATAGTAATTATTATGATCTACTCACCTTGTATTGCGGCTATGAGTACTTTTTGGGCAGAAGTTCCTCAATGGGTTTGGAGAGGGTTCTATCTGATTTATCCAAATGTTTTAGCATGGATTATGGCATTTAGTGCATATAAGATAGTTGAGATGATGGGTTTTTAGAGCTCTTCTTAAGTACTATTTTGATATACTAAGTTAAAAATTACTAAAAGGTATAGTAAATGGAATGTGAATTTCCTATGATTAATACCAATACAGATGAGATAAAAGAGATATTTCAAGATGTAAAAACTATAGCAGTGGTTGGGTTGTCTCCTAACCCTGAAAAGGCAAGTTTTCGTGTTGCCAAATATCTTCAAGAAGAGGGGTATAAAATTGTTCCAATTTACCCTAAAGAGGATGAGATTTTAGGAGAAAAGGTCTATAGAACTCTAGCTGATATACCTTTTCCCATAGATATGGTTGATGTTTTTAGAAAATCTTCAGCAGTTGATTCAATAGTAGAGACTTGTAAAGAGAGGGGCGATGTTAAAGTGGTGTGGTTACAAGTAGGAGTTGTCAATAATAAAGCGGCTGAGAGTGCTGTAAAATCTGGAATAAAAGTGGTACAAAATAGATGTGCCATGGTAGATCATAGAAATATTTTATGATTACATTAAAAGATATCGAACTAGCCCTGACAAGGGTCTCTAAAGTTGTATCAAAAACACCATTTTCATACGCCCCTATATTATCTAAAACAACAGGTTATGAAGTCTATTTAAAAAAAGAGAATCTACAAAATACTGGCTCATTTAAATTAAGAGGAGCATTTAATAAAATAGCCTCATTAGATAATAATGAACGAGCCAAAGGAGTAGTTGCCGCAAGTGCTGGAAACCATGCACAAGGTGTCGCTTTAGCTTCAGAATATTTTAGTATTCCAGCTACTATTGTTATGCCTGAAACTACTCCTTTAACAAAAATTGATGGTGTAAAGTCATATGGTGCTGAAGTGGTTCTTTCGGGTATGAATTATGATGAAGCTTATGCATATGCAGTAGAGTATGCTAAAAAGCATAACAGATTCTTTGTACATCCATTTGCTGATGATCAAGTTATTGCCGGACAAGGTACTATTGCTCTTGAAATTTTTGATAAGTGTGAAAAACCAGATGCTATATTGGTACCTGTAGGTGGTGGTGGATTAATTAGCGGAATTGCTTTGGCTGTTAAAGCTATTTCACCAGAAACAAAGGTAATTGGAGTAGCCGCTTCTGGAGCACCGGCTATGAAACTTTCATTTGATGCAAAAACACCAATTGATACTACTAGTGTCAGAACTATTGCTGATGGTATTGCTGTACGTGATACTTCACCAGTAACACTTAAATATATATTAAAATATGTCGATAATATAGAACTAGTAGATGATGAAGAGATAGCAAATGCTATACTATACCTACTAGAAAAACAGAAACTTGTTGTAGAGGGTGCTGGAGCAGTAACCATAGCAGCACTTATCCATAATAAAATATCGCTGCCGAAAGGTGCAAAAGTTGTTAGTCTTTTAAGTGGAGGTAATATTGATGTT
>CAZGCF010000171.1:0-3679 GCA_964524095.1 uncultured Campylobacterales bacterium
TTCAATTGTCAATTTTTTAATCTCTGTTGCTAACGTTACAAGTGCTCGTTTCTGTGCTTTTGCTTTGATCTCTTTTATGTAAGCATTTGTATTTGAGAGTGGGTTGGCACTTAAGATATCTAAAAAAGCGACCTCATCAAATTGATTCTTTTGAGTAAGCTTTTCTCTAAGAAAGACTTCATCTATCGGCTGATCACCTCTAAAAAGATCCTCCATAGCCACAAAAAGGTGCTGATGAAAAGGGTGGTAAAAATCTTCCGGTTTCAGCTGTGCGGCAATCTCCTCATACTGCACTGGATCAAAGATAATTGTACTTAAAACTGCACGCTCAATATTTAAATTATAGAGATGTTCTTCCACTGGTTACTCCATTTCTTTAGCCATATTTTCTACCTCTTGTAAAAAGCGGTCAACCAACTTATCTTCTGGTAGTTTTGCCACTACTTCACCTTTAACCATAACAAGACCGCTCCCTTTGCCGTAAGCTATTGCCACATCTGCACTTTTTGCTTCACCAATAGCATTGACTACACACCCCATTACAGATACATTTAACGGTGTCTTTATATGCTTTGTTTTCTCTTCTACTTCTGCCACTGCTTTTACAAGATCGGCCTCTATACGCCCACAGGTAGGACAGGAGATAATATTAAGCCCCTCTTTTATAGCTCCACTATCTTTAAGAATGGCACGCCCTACTTCAATCTCTTTTTCAAGTTCACCTGTAATTGAGACACGAAGTGTATCTCCGATCCCTTCAAGAAGTAAAGTTCCCAAGCCTATAGCACTCTTGATTGTTGCGTGAAATACAGTACCTGCTTCTGTAACCCCTAAATGAAACGGATAATCAACTAGAGGTCTAAGGGTTCTATAGGCTTCAACCGTACGCTCTACATCACTCGCTTTTAGTGAAACTTTGATATCTGTAAAGCCAAGATCTTCTAAAAATTTGATGTTATAAAGAGCCGACTCTACCATCCCTTTGGCTGTTTGACCATATTTGTCTTCAAACTCCTTTTCCAAACTTCCGCAGTTAACGCCTATTCTAATCGGAATATTCCTCTCTTGACAAGCTTTTACAACCTCTTTGACACGAGATTTTTCACCAATATTTCCAGGATTTATGCGAATACAGTCAACACTCTCAGCCGCAATCAGTGCTAAACGGTAGTTAAAATGTATATCTGCCACCAATGGCAAAGAGGTTTGCTCCCGAATCTCTTTAAGCGCATATGCATCTTCATAATCAGGCACTGCCACACGAACAATGTCTGCTCCAGCAAAATGAAGACGGTTGATCTGCTCTACAGTTGCCTCTACATCAGCAGTGCGTGAATAGGTCATAGACTGCACCGATATTGGTGCATCACCACCAACAGCTACACTTCCTACATAAATCTTTTTAGTTGGGTATCTCTTAATCATCTATTAAACTCTTGCAATATCATTAGCAACATATACAACAAATCCCAATATTGCTATTGCAAAAATAAATGCTATAATCTCTATCATTCTGCATCCTTTAACTCTTTTAATTTTTCATCTATCTTTAAATTTAATATATGCATTTTCATAAATACTAATATTGCAATTATAAATCCACCCATTGCAATAAGTAGAGTAAACATTGGCTTATCGCCAGTTAATACATAAACAAACATAGCAATTGAACCACTTAAAAGTGCAAACAATATATTGAATAATTGATTTTCTTTTATCACGTAAATTATCTATCTCTTTTATTAAAAAATCTTTTATAGGCATCTATTGTCTCCAAATCAACTCTTATTTTTATTATACTACAACTCAAGCAAAATCTACCGGATCCATATCCACCTCAAAACTACCATCATCAACAGCTTTGACAACACGCATCAGATCAGCACGCTTAGAACTTCTTAACAAAATATTGAATCGAAATTTGCCTGCTATCTTCTCTATGGGTGCCTTACCTGCTCCAACAATCTCTACTAATCCAAACTTCTCTATCTTGCTCTTTATACGATCAACTTCTGCTTTAGCTTTTGCCTCATTTTTAGATGCAAAGAGTAAACGGCAAAGATACATTGAAGGCGGATACAACCCTTCCCTATACCCTAACTCCTCTTGCAAAAACTTATCATACTCTCCAATATACTCTCTAAAAAAGTCTGGCTGATTTGTTTGGACAATTACAGTAGCTTCACGTGCTCTACCGGCACGTCCAGCGATCTGAACAAAGAGTGACTGAGCCCTCTCTCTGGCTCGAAAATCGGGCAGTCCCAAAATGTAATCTAATCCTAAAATAATGGCTAAAGTAACATCGGAGTAGTCGTGACCTTTAGCCAACATCTGTGTTCCAACAAGTATGTCAGTCTCTTTTTTAGCAAATCTATTTAACGCTTTTTGAAGCTTTGAAGCGGTTGTAATCGTATCTTTATCGAACTGCTCTATCTTCATATCCAAAAAGCGTTCACGCAACTGCTCTACAACTTCAGCCGTTCCAATTCTGTCACTGCAAATAATAGATCCACACTTTGGGCAAGATGATGGAATCTTTTCAGCATAACCGCAGTAGTGACACTGCACAACTTTACGGAATCTATGCAGACTCATACCAACAGAACAGAAAGGACACATTACACTATAGGAGCAGTTATCACAATATAGATACTTAAAATTTGCTCTTGTAGGAAGAAATATGATCACCTGACCACCGTTACTATGGTGACGCTCAATCTCTTCCAACATATTTGAAGTTAAAGAGCAACTTCCTCCCTCAAATATATACCGTTTTTTTGTTTTTATGTAAGGCTCTTTTATGCGAACAATAGGAAATTTGGCAAAACTTGTAGCACTTGGAGTTGCACTTCCAAGTACAACACGAACTTTACGTTGTTTTCCTATCCAAAGAGCTAAATCTCTTGCATGATACCTTGGTCTGTTATGTGCTTTATAGCTGTCATCGTGCTCTTCATCTACAACTATAAGTTTCAGATTTTGCATTGGTAAAAACAGGCTTGAGCGAGGACCTGCTACAATAGAAACAGTCCCATTTCTAATTGATTCAAGTACACTTTGACGTTTTGATTTGGTAAGTTTTGAGTGCCAGATAGCTACCTTTTCACCAAAATAGGCTTCAAGTCTCTTTTGCATCTGTGGAGTAAGGCTAATCTCAGGCATTAAAAAAAGAGCACTTCCACCTTCATTTAAAACCTTCTCAAAAAGCTTTATATAAATCTCTGTTTTTCCACTTCCTGTTGGAGCAAAAAGTAAAGAGACATCTCTATTTAGCAACTCTTTAAAAGCTGATTCCTGAATAGGTGAAAGAGCAATATTACTTTCAGTATGTGCAGTTTTATCTGCTTTAGGATAGTCGTGCGAATAAGGCACCATTAACTGCAAAGCTTCACCAATTTGGCATCTATAATAGGTAGATATAAATGAAGCCAACTCCAACTGCCACTCTTGATAGTAGAGAGTCTCTACCTCTTCTATATCAACAACCAAAAAGTCAGGTTTTTCTACTTCACGAAGTACTACACCTTTAACTTTTCTCTTTTGAAGTGGCACATTAACTATGGAGCCAAAACTTAAAGAGTCTTCATAACTATACGTTAGAGAGAAGAGTTTTTTACCCAAAAGGGCTATTTCATAGTACTTCACTAAAAACCTCTGTAAAATCAGTACTCATTTAGTA
>CAZGCF010000172.1:0-3679 GCA_964524095.1 uncultured Campylobacterales bacterium
CCTTTTTTCTCCAATTCTTGTCTTTGTTTTTTCAGTCAGCTCTCCAATTCTTTTCTTGTGTTCTCTCATTAATTTCTTATAATACTCTCTCATTCGCCTTTTCCCTTTTTCATCAAGATTAGGATTATTATCAACTAAACTTTTTGTCTTTTCTGATACTTCAGGTGCTATTATAGTTATATCTTTAGTGAAATAAAGAAGCTTTTCTAATTTTTCACCGGCTATATTTCCTGCTCCAACTAAAAGGAGTTTTTTATTATTTAAGTTTATAAATGCAGGAAAATGTGACACAACTATCCTTTATTTGGTTTAATCTATAAAATAGGATTTTATCAGTTTAATCTGTATCAATAGTTTAAAAAGATTTTTTTAGTACAATAGTCTTACAACTCATTCAACAAGGGGGTTCATATGGATTGGGTAATGGTCTCATTTCTAGCTGTTACAACACTTTTAATGGGTAAAATATATTTTATATTTAAATCTTAAGGAGCAGATTGTGGAAATTTCAAACTTTATGCGTGATGAGCATCGTATGTGCGATGACTCTTTTGCAAAGACTGAACAGGCTGTAAATAGCGGTAACTTTAAAGAGGCGTTTGAGCATTTTGAAAAGTTTATGATCGATACATTAAAACACTTTGATAAAGAGGAAGAGATACTCTTTCCTAAATTTGAAGAGGTTACAGGCAATACTGAAGGTCCAACTAAAGTGATGTGTTATGAGCATAATCAGGTAAGAGGACTTTTAGAGCAGTTAAAAGATGCAATCGATAAAGAGGATAAAGATCGTTTCTTCTCTATTGCAGATACTATTATGATCCTTTTACAACAGCACAATATGAAAGAGGAGCAGATGTTATATGCAATGTGTGATCGTGTGCTTGCACCACAAGCAAGTGAACTTGTTGAAAAGATGAAAGCATTTTGAAAGAGGTAGAGACTTTAAAACTTGACGTTCGAGGTTTGAATCATCCAGAGCCACTTGAACGTTCGGTTGAGATGTTTAAAAAGTTAAATGATACCAATTACATGCATCTGCATATTCATCGTTATCCAAAGCCTCTTTTAATTATTGCTGAAAAACAGGGTATAAGATTTGATGCTTACGAAACAGATGAAGGAGAGTGGCATATTCTCTTTACAAAGAGTTCTACATTAGATTTAAAAAAATTATTAGAGAGATTAAAGAATGTTTGATCAAGGACTTTCATTAGAACAAGCACCTCCATTTGGAGTAATTCTACGATTCTTTTTAACTATACCATTTTTTGGATGTTTATTGGCATTAGCTATATTTGGGGCAGATACTGAGATTATTATGTTTTGGGATTCACCTCAAACGGTAACAATAGTACATCTTCTCTTGTTAGGAGTTGCGGGAATGGCAATGGTTGGAGCACTCTTTCAGATGCTTCCTGTAATTGCTGGTGCTACTATTAAAAATCCTCTTTTTAAATCTAAATGGATACACTTTTTTATGGTTGTAGGAACTTTGCTATTTTCTATAGCTTTTTATTTTGAGAAGATAGTTCTATTATATCCGGCTTTGCTATTGCTTTTGACATCTTTAGTCTTTATTGACATATTAATGCTTTATAACCTTTTGCGCGTTGAGAATAAGACAGCTTCAGTAACAGGAATGATAACAGCACTGTCTGGTTTTGGTTTCGGTTTACTTTTTGCTTTATTAACAACTTTTACATTCTTTGGTATTGATATTGGTCTAAATATTTTAGATCTACGTACTATTCATATGCATTTTATGCTTTTTGGATGGATAACTCTTCTAATAATGGCAGTATCTTTTCAGGTAATAGAGATGTTTTATGTCACACCCCCTTACCCTAATGTAGTTAGTAGATGGTTTCCTTTGGTGACTCTTTTAATATTGGTTATACAGGTCCCTTTTTATAATTTTGGTAAAAATGTAGTGATATTTTTAGATCTTTTTATTGGTATTTTACTGTTGACATTTGCTCTTGTTACTCTTAGGCGATTGAGTCAGCGTAAACGACCTGTAGCAGATACAACTGTATGGCTTTGGCGTACTGGGTTATCCTCTTTAGTCCTATCTGTAATATCTGCTTTTGTCTCTATTTTTTCAGGGCTTGGTCAATTTTTTGATCTTTCAGCATTGCTATTTGGTTATTTTGTAATTAGCATAATCTTTGCAATGAGTTATAAGATCATACCCTTTTTGGTTTGGTTTCACTTAAATGCAAAGGGTGTGCTTGAGTGTCCAATGATGGGTGACATCATAGAGGCAAAAAGAACAAAATGGCATCTTTACTTGCACTGGTTACTGTTGGGAACTTTAGTTACTGCTATCTTCTTTCCACTATTTTGGAAAGTAACAGCATCGGTTTTGCTTGTAGAGTCTCTTCTGTTTGGTGCCAACCTGTTTGGTGCCGCAAAAATTTATAACTCACTTAAAAATAAAGGTATATTATGAACTATCCATCTTTTTTCAATGAAGTAGAGCCGATCGAGACTTTTGATCCACTTGCTGAACTTTTAGGAGCAGTAGAGAGTGGTCTTATAAGATATAACTATATTGATATGGTCAAGCTTGCAGGACACTCTTGTCCTACTGTTGCAGGTGCTTGGCTAATGTGTAAAATAGGTCTAAAAGAGCTTTATAAAGATGAGACTCCTGTTAGAGGTAATATAAAAGTTGAATTAAAAGGAAGTCTAGAAGATGGTGTTGTTGGAGTTATTGGAAACTGTATAGGTTTGATTACAGGGGCATCTAATGAGGGTGGTTTTAAAGGGCTTAATGGAAAGTTTGCTAGAAATAACCGCCTTTTTTATGGTGTTGAGATGGAAAAAGAGGTTAGATTGACACGATTAGATAGTGGCGATAGTGTAGAGTTGAGTTATAACCCATCTATAGTTCCAAATAGCCCCGAACAGCAAAAACTTATGCAAAAGATAATGCAAGGCTCTGCCAAAGAGGAAGATAAAAAACTATTTGGCGAGCTTTGGCAAGAACGCGTAAAAAAGATCTTACTTACAACAGAGCTTTGGTCAGAATTGGTTGAGACTGCTTAGTATTTTGTGTAAAAATTCTATGTTGATAAAATTACTCTATCTCTTGTCTCTTTAGCTGAATATAGTGCTTTATCAGCTTTTTGTAATAAGTCATCTAAAGTATCTCCCTCTTGATACTCAGCTACGCCACAACTAAAAGTAAATGTTGCTGGTGTTTGAGTATTTTTGTCATTTTTTAAACTCTCTTTTAATTGTTCACATTTTAGTTTAGCATCTTCACCTTTTGTTTGTGGAAAGATTAAAACAAATTCTTCACCACCCCATCTGGCAAAAAAATCACTGTCTCTTATATTTTTCTGTATAAACTCAACTAGTTTTTTCAATACTACATCTCCAATATGATGACCATATGTATCATTAATCTTTTTGAAGTGGTCTATATCTAAAATAGCTATACATAAAGGAGTTTTGTATCTTTTTGCTCTCAAAAGTTCTTTTGAAAATTTTTTATTGAATGAAGCTCTATTAAAAGCATTTGTTAAAGAGTCATGAGTTGCTTCATATTCTGCTTTTAGCTTCTCCTCATTTATAGTTTTATATTTTTTAAAAATTATCTTTAATTTACTGGAGATAAAAACAGAAATCAAATTTGAAATTACAACTTTTTGTATAGTATTAAAAAATA
>CAZGCF010000173.1:0-3674 GCA_964524095.1 uncultured Campylobacterales bacterium
AAAACAGTTGTATGGAGTGTTTGATAACCATTCTCTTTTGGTAGTGATACGTAATCTTTAAATCTAGCTATAAGTGGTTTAAAATTTAGATGAAGAGTTCCAAGAGCTTTATAGCAGTCGATAGGTTCTTGAACTAAAATTCTAATAGCCAATAGATCAAGTATCTCATCTATAGAGATGCCTTTCCTTTGCATTTTAAGATATATTGAGTAGTGGTGCTTTAGACGACCAAATATCTCAAAGCTTCCAGCTTTGAATCCATCATGAACCATTAATGTCTTAACTTTTGAGATAAATGTATTTAATTTGATCTGAAAATCTTGTTTATGTGATGTTAAGAAGTTATCAATCTTTGCATACTCTTCGGGAAAAAGGTAGAAAAAGCTTAAATCTTCTAACATATTTTTGATCGCGGCAATACCTAATCTATGGGCTATAGGTGCATATACAACAAGTGTCTCTTCAGCTATTCTCTGTTGTTTTGTTTTTGGTAAAGCATCTAATGTAAGCATATTATGTAAGCGATCACACAATTTTATAACTAATACCCGCACATCCTCTATTGAGCATATCAACATTTTACGAAAAGTTAGTGCTGAAGTAAGAAGTTTCTCATCTGATGTAGATGGAAGAAGTTCACTATCTCTAATCTCAATAATTTTTGTCAATCCCTCAACAAGGTTGGATACATCTGATCCAAAATTATCTTCAATATCTTTTATTGTATATGGGGTATCTTCTACTACGTCATGTAGAAGTGCTGTTATTACCATTATATTATCTGCACTTATGGCGGCAATGATAGCTGAAACAAGAATAGGGTGTATTATATATGGTTCACCACTTTTTCTAAACTGATCTTTATGAGCCTCTTTTGCAAACTCTAAAGCCTCTTTTATCTTCTCACTCTGCTTTATCGTTTGAAAAAGAAGACTCTCAGCCTCATCAATACTATTAATATTACGAATTTTTTCTATTAGAGGTTCTAAAATTTGTTGCACTGAATAGCCTTAACTATTTTCCATCCCCTCTATTTTTATTAACCCTTGAGCTATTTCAACAATTGCAATATCAGCATACTTATGTTTTTTTGGATCCATATCAACTTTTGGCTCAGCACCATCAGCAAGCTCATTTGCACGTTTTGAAACTGCTGATGAAAGAAGAAATCTATTAAAATTTGCTTTCTCTAGAGCTACAGCGGCTACTTTTTCAAGTCTCATTTTCTCTCCTATTTTTTGATTCTTATTATTTGACTATTGAACAGAGGCTATAATCGCCTTGTATAATTGAAAGCAGGTTCCCTTTCTTGAACATATCACACACTATAATTGGCAAACTATTCTCTTTTGCTAATGCTATTGATGTATCATCCATTACCTTAATATTATCGGTTAATGCTTCATCATAGCTGAGTTGAGAAAGCTTTTTTGCATCTTTGTGTTTATTTGGGTCTTTATCATATACCCCATCAACTTTTGTCGCTTTGATTATCATATCTGCACCAATCTCTATTGCTCTCAATGTTGCGGCCGTATCTGTTGTGAAGAATGGGTTTCCGGTTCCAGCAGCAAATATTACAATTCTACCTTTTTCAAGGTGTCTAACTGCTTTGCGTACAATAAATGTTTCGCATATCTGCTCCATTTTTATTGCACTTTGAACTCTTACTTTCATTCCCAAATATTCTAAAGCCTCTTGCATAGCAACTGCATTAATTACTGTTGCAAGCATTCCCATATAATCGCCGCTTGTTCTTTTTATTATGCCATCTTTGGCGGCAGTTACACCACGAATAATATTTCCACCACCAATGACAACACCTACTTCAACTCCGTTATCAACAAGCTGTTTAATCTCTTCGGCGATAAATTTCAATATAGATGTATCAACACCATAACCGCTCTCACCAGCTAAAGCTTCGCCGGAAAACTTAACCAATACCCGTTGTTTCGACATGGCCACTCCTTTTCGCCTTAGAAATTGAGTGGATTTTACCTAAAATTTGCTTTAAATAAGTTTTCCGCCCATTGAAAATTACGATTTAAACTTCTCAACATCTACCAATACATTTCTCATACTCTTATTTAGAGCTATAACATCTTGCTTCAATTTATTCAATTTAGCAACATTCTCCATACTTAATTTACCGACATTCTCTATATCTTCTGTTGCCTTTTCATTTACTTTTGAAGCATCTTTAACTTTTATAGAAGCATCATTTGTTATAGCAGTCGTAGTATTCATAATAGAGACTGTATTAGTGATTTTGTTATTAATCTCTGAAATCTTTTCTGCAATTAATTCAATATCTTTAGCATTATTTATTACATCAGAAGATACATCATTTACAGATTGAACAACAATATTAATGGTTGAGTTTATCTCATTTAGAGATTTTTGTGTTCTCTCTGCAAGTTTTCTCACTTCATCTGCAACAACAGCAAATCCTCTACCATGCTCACCAGCTCTTGCCGCCTCAATTGCCGCATTTAATGCTAAAAGGTTAGTCTGATCTGCAATATCTTGAATAACTTCAACTATATTTTTGATCTCTTGAGCATTATCTCTAACACTTTCCATTTTGTGTGCAAGTTCAGTACCTATATCACTACTATTTTGTACTTGGAGTGCAATATTTGATGTACTCTCTTGCACATCTATTATATTGTTGTTAGCCTTTTCAATATTTGCCAATGTTTGACTAGATAGTTCACTTGAGTCACTCAATAGTTTACTCGCATCTTTTAATCCATTTATTGAGGAGTTAAGTGTATCTGATTGGTTTTGCATATCGTTATTTATTTTATCTGTTATATCTGCAATATTACTAGTAATTCTACTAGTGTTAAATACAGCATCTTTAGTATTTCTAACAACATCTCTAATAGAGTAGATAAAGTTATTTACCGATTTAACAATTCCTCTAATCTCATCACTTCCCTTCTCTTTTAACTCAATTGTTAAATCATTTTCATGTGTTTGTAGCGTATTAGACAACTCTTTAGCAGGTTCTATTATCTCTTTTTCAAACATTAAGGTAATTAAAATGTAGAGTATTGCTACAAAGAGAAAAGCCGCCACTATATTTGCTATTAAAAGGTTATTATCAATTTTAGCTATCTCAATTTCACTATATTTTAAAGGTACAGCAACAGATACAATTCCTCTTAAATCACCAACTTTAAAATTGAATGCAACATTTCCATAATCTTTAACCAATCTTTTATAAAGATGCTCAGGAACATCCTTATAAGGTACACCATGACATTTTAGACAGACTTTCTTTATATATAGAGGTTTTGCATATCTTATAGCTTTTTCATTTTTATATTCACCAATCTCCCAATACTCATTCATCTTATGTTTTTCAATTTTTTTCAAAATCTTTATCTCATAAGAATCAGGCTTATTGGCAGGATTTCTATATCTCAAAGATGTTTGTTTAATATAAAAACCTGCAGTTTTTGTAACTTTTTGAGCAACTTTACCACCTGAGTATGCTGGTGTTGCCGCCCAATGGGAGATGTCATCTTTTGTAAATTTTACATAAGGAGCTATTGAGGCCATATAACCTCTCATTGCAATCAACTGCTGAGCAGATTTTCTTGCTTTATCAACATACTCTCAATTACAAGGTCATATACTTTTTTAAGTGTTATGTAACCCAACAT
>CAZGCF010000174.1:0-3643 GCA_964524095.1 uncultured Campylobacterales bacterium
AAAACATAAATATTTACCTCTCTTTAAATATTAATCAAAAGATATATCTTTTATATCAGCAATATCCTTAAATGCTTTATAGATCATACCAATTAGTGATTGTCTATTAGCTCTTATTTTAGGATCATCTACATTAACCATTACATTGTCAAAGAAGCGATCTAACTCTGGTTTAAGAGAGAAGAGTGCATCTAGTCTCATTTCATAATCTTTATAAGATTTTTGAATTACAGATTTGAATGCCTCATATAAAACTCTCTCCTCCTCTTTTTCAAAAAGAGTCTCATCTACCTTTAGATCACTTTTAAGATCGATCTCTTTGCTAATATTTGCAACTCGTTTAAAGGTGGTAAATATCTCTTTAAAATCATCACTCTCAACAATATTTTTGAGAGCATTTACCTTTTTGACAATCTCATTTATATCACGCTCACCACTAGCCAAAACTGCTGTAATGATTGAAGGATTGGCATCTATTGCTTTATAGAAACGTTCATTGAAAAATTTCTCAAGCTGGCTTATCTCAAATTCGGCATACTCACTTTTAAATATCTCTATCATCTCTGTTATATTAAATGGTATATCAAAGTGAGTAACAATTCTTATAATACCTGCCACTGCACGTCTAAGAGCAAATGGATCGCGTGAACCTGTAGGAATTTTACCAATAGAAAAGAGTGCCATCAAATTGTCAAATTTATAAGCAATAGCTAAAATTCCTGCAAATAGATTGGCCGGTAGTTCACTATCTTCACCACTTGGAAGGTATTGATCGCGTAAAGCAATTGAGACTAAATCATCCTCTCCAAGAGCTTTGGCGTAGTAGTACCCCATAATACCTTGTAGTTCAGTAAATTCATAAACCATTTCACTAAGCAGATCTGCTTTTGCCAACATAGCTGAACGAACTGCCAACTCTTTAAGCTCATTTGCAGATTTAGATGTCTCTTTTTCAAGTCTATCGGCATAAACCTCAGTAAGTTTTGATGAAATTACGCTTTCACGCTTACTCTTGTCATACATTGAGCCAAGACCATCCATAAAGATGATATTTTTCAATCCTTCAGGATTTAGTCCATTTTTAAGATCATTTTCATAGAAGAACATTGCATCGCTAAGCCTTGGCTTTAAAACACGCTCATTACCTGCAACCACTTGACTAAAATCATCTGTCTTAGCGTTAGATACAACAACAAAACTGTTATGCAAAGTCCCATCTTTAAAAACTGGAAAGTAGCGTTGATGCTCTTTCATACTTGTCATAATAACTTCTGGTGGAAGTTTTAAAAAACTCTCATCAAATCGACCAATAAGTGGTGTAGGATACTCAGTAATGGCAACAATTTCATTCAAAAGCTCATCATCGCGTCCTACTGATACTTTCTCATCTCTCTCTATAGAGTCAAAACCATCTAAAATCTTTTTACGACGCTCATCAGCAAAGAGTTCAACACCACCATTTTTAAGTGCATCAAAGTAATCTTTAGGTGAGTCAACTCTAATTGGATCAAAAGATACTTGACGATGCAGACGTGTTGTGTTAGAGCTTTTTACTCCAAATAGCTCAATATCTGGAACACTCTCTCCAAATAGTGCAAGAATCCATCTAACAGGGCGAATAAACTCATCTTTTGAACTACCCCAACGCATCATTTTTCCAAACTTCATAGATGCAATCCAAGCATTAATCATACCGCTTAAAAGCTCTTGACTATCTTTACCTTCAATCCTCTTTTTGTAGTAAAGTACCTCTTTACCACCCTTTTGACCTCTGCCTAACTCATCTATTGATACTCCACACTTTTTTGCAAAGCTTTCAGCCGCACGAGTCGGTTCACCATCTTTAAATGCTATATTCACAGGAGGTCCAAAAAGCTCCTCTTCACTATCTGGCTGTTTTTTTAAAAACTCAGAGTGCCACAAAACTAGGCGACGAGGAGTATATGAAAACTCAAACTCACATAACAGTCGATTCTCTTCAAGAATCTTCATCCAAGACTTTTCTATATTGTCAACTATTTTCAACAGAGGAACAGCAGGAAGTTCTTCTACACCTATTTCAATAAGAAGGGGTTGGGTCATAGCGTCTCCACTTTCTAAAAAATTGACCCTATTTTATCAAAAATGGACTTTTGACAAAATTATGCATAAAAATCAAAGCCATCCATATTATCAAAGAGTTTGTCAAAGAGTCTCTTTGTGCTCTCTAATAGTTTTTGGCTCTTTTCAAAAATATCTAAAACTTCATCCATTGCATCAACTGTTTTATCTTTTAGTAGCTCTTGTGAATCTGGCGATTCAAGCTTTGGCATTCTATTTTTCATCAATTGAGAAACATTTGTAATCTCTTTAAATCCAGGAATTTCATCACTCTTTTTTATATTTTCTAGAAATTTTTGATATAAAGGCTTAATCTTTTTCATAGCCTCTTCTATCTCTTTTTGATCCTGTTCGCTTATGCCATCACCCTTGTAAGAGAAGCTATACCCAAGTTCGTGTCTGAGTCTCATAGAGTATGATCGTTCACTACTACTCTCTTTTGCATCAAACTCAACACTTTTATTGTCATAAAAAGAGAGTGAAATCTCATCGCCTGAACTTGTCTTTAAATCAAATGAAAAAGCATTTGATGTAGAGTTGAGAGAGTTTATATGCATCATTTCTATTTCTCCATAAACTTTATGAAAAATATATCGGTTAAAATTTTTTTATTTTAACGACTAGCACAGATATAGCAGACATCCTTTGGTACATAAGCACTATGCGGAGTATTTGCAACACTCTCCACTCTATCACCTGGGAATAGATCGACTGTTTTACCATCTTCAATAATTTGTAGATGTCCAGATATAATCCAACGCACTTCATAATGTGGATGAGTATGTTCAGGATATTTGGTCCCTTCACTGTCACACCATTTAAAGATATTGAAATACCCCTCTTTTTCTAAAATCTCTTTTATCTTTTTTTCATCTGTTATGGAAGTTTTGACAACCTTAGCCATTTGCTCAAAGCTCCTTGGAGTCTATGATGAATGTTACAGGTCCATCATTAATAATCTCAACCTCCATCATTGCACCAAACTTGCCTTTTTGAACCTCTATATCTTTGCCAAGTTGCAAACAAAACTCTTCATAGAGCCTTTCTGCTTCAGCTGGAGGCATAGCACTATCAAAACTTGGTCTTCTGCCCCTCTTAACACTGCCCGCAAGTGTAAACTGGCTAACTACAAGTGCCTCACCTTTAACATCTAAAATACTTTTATTCATCTTTCCATTTTCATCAGCAAATACTCTTAAATTTACGATCTTTTGTACCAGTTTTTCTATATCTGTCTCATCATCTTCTTTAAGTACACCAAGCAATATATTGTAACCCAGACCAATCTCTCCAACAGTTTCACCATCTACAGTTACTTTAGAGCGGCTAACACGTTGCAAAAGGGCTATCAATTTTTATCCTCCATCTGCTTTTGGCTAGACTTACTACCATTATCACCATAACGCTCTTCATACTTATTTGCGTGGTATCCTCTTATTATCCAAACCATAAAGAGGACAAAACCGATTATCATTATTACATCCATAAATCCTTTCACATCAATCCTTTAAAAGTTTCAAAATTTTGTCTTACAGCTTCATAT
>CAZGCF010000175.1:0-3624 GCA_964524095.1 uncultured Campylobacterales bacterium
GGTAGGTCGGTGCCGGGCTGGAGGTTTATTCTTCTTACATTTTTCCTCCTAATTATACTTTCATCACTTTTATACTATTGCTACTAATTACTAAATTATCAAGACTATTTAATACCTATTTTATAGTTTCTTACTATTATCATAGGACTAAAGTCCTATCCCCTATAAAAGAAGACTATAATTCAAAGCTAACTTAATGACTTACGAGTTTGCAAAATCTATAATTTTTTGGACTCTTCTGTTTGCACTCTCTGTGAGAATGTCTCAACCTCAATCGGGGATGCGACTTCAGTCGCACTATGTATCAAAATTTTGAATTACTGTGATAAAAGATTACAATTACTATTTTATAAACTATTTCTAGCTAAAATCAATATAGCATTTTGTTGGGAGTAGTTATGGGAAATGTTATAGATAAGATACGAAGTGAAATAAAAAAAGTAGTTGTTGGCCAAGATAAGATGATAGATGGTTTGTTAATTGGTTTAGCCTGTAGTGGACATATACTACTTGAAGGTGTTCCTGGTTTGGCAAAGACAACTACAGTTAATGCTCTCTCTTGTGCTCTTGGTCTTAATTTTAAACGTGTTCAATTTACTCCTGACCTTTTGCCCAGTGACATTATTGGTGCAGAGATTTATGATCCTAAAAATAATAGTTTTAAAATAAAAAAAGGTCCAATCTTTACAAATCTTCTTCTTGCTGATGAGATTAACAGAGCTCCTGCAAAAGTTCAGTCAGCACTTCTTGAAGTAATGCAGGAGAAGCA
Organism: uncultured Campylobacterales bacterium; assembly: GCA_964524095.1. Classification (GTDB taxonomy): domain Bacteria; phylum Campylobacterota; class Campylobacteria; order Campylobacterales; family Hydrogenimonadaceae; genus Hydrogenimonas. The sequence continues at coordinate 770 of CAZGCF010000175.1, forward strand.
GGTTACTATAGGTGATGAGAGTTTCAAAATAGATCTTCCTTTTCTTGTACTTGCTACACAAAACCCTGTTGAACAAGAAGGTGCTTATAATCTTCCAGAAGCACAGCTGGACCGTTTTATGATGAAATTGGTTGTCGGGTACAATACGCCTGAAGAGGAGTTGGAGATTGCCAGACGTGTTGCTAATGAAGCTTTGGGAGAGATTGAGAAAGTTGCCTCTAAAGATGACATTTTTAAGATGAAAGAAGAAGTTAAATCTATTCATATTGATGAAGAGGTAGAAAAGTATATAGTTGATCTTATTTTTGCTACGCGTGAGCCTAAGAACTATGGGCTTGAGTCAATTGAGAAGTGGATTATGTATGGGGCAAGCCCTCGTGCTTCTATTGATCTTTATAAAGCAAGTCGTGCATGGGCATATCTACGTGGAAAGGATTTTGTCTCTCCGGTTGATATTGCATATGTTGCTAAAGATGTTTTGCGTCACCGTATTATTATGAGTTATGAGGCTGAAGCTGAAGAGATTACCTCTGACTACATCATCGATAAAGTCCTTGAAACTGTTGATATTCCATAAGGCAATTAAGTGAATAAACGGCTTAAAACTCTTTTGATAAAAACTAAACGGCAACTCTTTTCTGAAATGGTTGGTAACAACCCATCTCTCTTTGAAGGCGCGGGGTACGATTTTAGTGAGCTTAGAGAATATAGAATAGGTGATGATATTCGTAAAATAGATTGGACTATTACAGCTAAACTACAAAAGCCATATGTTAAGCTATTTCATGAAGAGAGAGAACTGAGCATAGTTGCTGCCTGTATGATGGGTGGAAGTCTATTTTTTGGAACAAAACGAATTAAACAAGAAGTTGTTACTGAAGTTGCTGCAATAGTTGGGTATTCTGCTGTAAAAAATAGTGATCTATTTACCGGAGCGATAGTTACAGAAAAAGTAGAAAATATTGAGCGTCCAACTAAGCGTATATTTGGAGTAAATCGATTTATTGAAAAAGTTGATTCATTTAATCTACTTGGCAAACAAGCAGATTATCAAGATGGTTTACGACAACTCTTTTCTCGTATAAAGAGGCGAAGTCTTATTTTTTTAATTGGAGATTTTTTAGCACCAGTGGATATTGCTCTGCTTAGTCGCAGGCATGAAGTTATAGCTGTAATAGTTCGAGACAGATTTGAAGAGCAACCTTTACCATTAGGAGATGTTCACTTGGTTGATCCAGAGACAGGTGAAACGATTAATACCAATTTTGGTAAAGGCAGTGTAGCTAAATATAAAAAGTTGATTGTTGAAAATGACAGGTGCTTATATCGACATTTGAATAAACATCGCATACGATTTATAAAAATCTATACAGATGAAGATCCGTTTGGAAAGCTTGTTAAATTATTTGGAAAAGGTGTGTAGTGAATCCGCAAGAGTTGCCTATTCGAGATATAAAACCACTTCTTCCTATTCCTGATATATCTGTCTATTTTTTTATTGCTATTGTAAGTATTGCAATAGTAGTTTTTATTGCTATTTTAATTTTTATTTGGAAGTGGTGGCAAAAACATAAAAGCAGTGATCCTAGAATAGAGTGGTTAAGAGAACTTGATAGAATGGACTACTCTAATTCTAAAAAAGTTGCCTATATTATGACAAAATATGGCAGATTACTAGCAGAAGATAAAAGAAGAGAAGAGATACTTGAGCAGTTAATTCCTCGTTTAGAAAAGTATAAATATAAAAAAGATGTTCCACCTCTAGATGATGAAACAAAACGATATATTAGACTTTTTATAGAGATGAGTAGAGATGTACTTTGAGTATCCTTGGGTTTTTATTTTTTTGACTATCTTTTTATTTTGTGAGAAAAAATGTTCACTAAGAGTTGATCTGCTCTATTTTCCTCATATTAACAGAGTTGCAAAGGTTTCAAAAAAGCGTAGTTTAATGCAAGCTTTTAAATGGATGGCTTGGAGTGGTCTTGTTGTAGCACTTGCCTCTCCGGTAATAGAGAAAGAGTTGACTCCATCTCACTCTTTAGGGCGTGATATGGTACTTATTATCGATGCTAGCCGCTCAATGGATGAGGGATTTTCTATATTAAGGAGTGAGAATAAGTTTGATACACTCAAAACTATTCTTAAAAATTTTGTTGAAGCTCGTAAATATGATCGCTTAGGTCTTATTGTTTTTGGAGAGTTTGCTTACATTGCTTCGCCGGTAACTTTTGATCATACTGTTTTAAAAGAGATGATCCCTTATCTTGAAGTGGGTATGGCTGGTGAAAGAACAGCAATATATGATGCAATTGCTATGGCTGCTAAACTGTTGAAAAACTCTGAAGCAAAAACAAAAGTTGCAGTTTTATTGACAGATGGACGAAACAGTGCAGGTAAAATTCCTTTGCAAATTGCCAAAAAACTTCTTAAACAGTATGGAATTAAACTATACACTATAGGTGTTGGACGATCAAAAGATTATGATCCGATTCTTTTAAAAGAGTTAGCTAAAGATACAGGAGGAGAATTCTTTTCTGCTGAAAATCCAGAAATGCTAAAAGAGGTTTATGAAACAATTGACAAGCTTGAGCCATCATTGGTTAAACAAGAACCTATTGTTGAAACAACTTATCTCTATATTTATCCTCTATTTGTTGCCAGTTTGTCACTTCTATTTTATCTCTTTTTACTTAATCGGAGTGAGGTATGAGAATATACAAGTAATGCGGTTTTAGTTAAGCCACCAACATATAAAAGTAAGTGTTGTATAGTGTCTTACTATACCTATGATAGAGAGTATTGCCACCCTATGCGGTGGCAGAGTTATGGTGAACCTACTTCAGCTTACTTTT
>CAZGCF010000176.1:0-3624 GCA_964524095.1 uncultured Campylobacterales bacterium
TTTATTATTTGTTTTTACTTTGATTCTTAATATATTTTCCTTTAATTTTTTTTGAGATATATGGAATATCGTATTCGGCTTTATCAAAGTCGATCAGAACATACCCGCCATTTGCGAATGTTGCATCTTGAGCTATCGCTTCTCTTATATAGGTTGATAATGTTACCTCTATACTTTCACTTGACTGTACCTCTTTTGTGAATGTTAAATAGCTTGGAAGAGCAGGGGAGAATGCAATACTGTTAAACTCAGTCTCACTATTATTATAGATAGCCGCAAAAGCTTTGTATTGACCATAGTTAGTGATCTCTCCATTACCATCTGTTTGAACACCTTCAAAGAGTTTTCTTCCTTCAGCTCCATCAAATCTATCGTTTGGATCTGCTGAGTCTAAAGCTACTAAACCATCATTTGTATTGGGAGCAAAATTCATTTTTTGAACAATTGTTCTTTTGAATGGTGCAGTCATTAAGAGGAAGTTATTGTCAATAGCATTCTCATTGTCGTAAGTTAAGATTACATCATCAATATCTTTTGACTCTAGATCATCAAGCCACTCACCAAGTGTTTTGTTTACACCATACTGAAGCATACCGTTTGCATCTCTTCCTAGAGTAATATCTATCATATTCCCCTTTTCACCCTCTAGATAAACAAGTCCTGTTTCTGGATGGTAGTAGTCATAATATACCGGTGGAATAGTCATAGCTGTCTTTGTTAAGGTGTTGATTATTTTGACTTCACCTACCAAAGTTGCATCATTTGCCATTATCTCTACATTGTCGCCAAAGACAATACCTGTATTTACAGTATCTATGCTAGGGCTTGTGACATTTGCAAATATTCCATCATCGATTAGTGTTACTGTTGTAAGTCCGCCAGTTCTAACTTTTGTTGCCCACTCACTATAATCTTTTCTTAAAGTTAAATGTTGATCGTGATAGTCGTTATTTACAACAACACTCTTTACCACCTCAAAATATCCAGCATTTGATGGAATCTCTACACTTAGAGGATGCTCAATACTAGCCATTTCATAGTTGATTGTCTGAAGAGGGCTTGAGTTGTCTGTTGACTCTATATAGAATTTGCCATCTCTCTCTACAATCTTACCTGTCCAGACATCATTTGCTGATAGATAGATATTAAAATCTATTATCTCTTTTGATGTCTCTTTCTCAAAAAAGATCACTTTTGCAACATTTGAGTATTGACCGCTGGTATTTATGATCTTTTTCTCTGTTGAAAAACCTCTGCCGGCATAAAATGCTGGTAAGAGTAGAGCGTCACCATTTTATTTGTTTGAATACTCTAAAGAGTGCTCCAACTTATCTGTTGTCTCATAACTGGTGGTATTCTTATCTAAATAGTGTAGATCACCGACTTCATATGCCATTGCACCTGTAGCTAAAATTGCAGTTGCTGTAACTGCTGAGAGTAATTTTTTTGTCATGATGATGACCCTTTAAATTGAATTTTGCATAAATTAAACTTTACGCAATTGGAGAATTGTACAAGCCAGAATTGCAGAGAAAATGCAGAAAATTAGAATAATAAAATTAGTAAAAATGGCAGTTAGTTTTTAATACCATCATAATATTAAGTTATTATCACCTACTATAAAAAGGAGCTTAAAAAGTTAAAAGGAGCCATATATGGCATTTATTTTTGAGTTAGAGTATATCTCTGGGCATAGCTATATTTTACGCTATATAGAGGCTCTCTCTAAGCAAAGTGGAGTTGAGGTTTCATTGATTCAATCTAATGATAAGATCACAATTATGGCAGATGAGAATGACCCAAAACTTGCAGACTTTTTAAAAGTTTTAGGCGAGACTCTTCCTGTGTCACTCTTTATGAGAGGTTCTGAATATAGAGTAGATGATATACCTCTAATAAAAGCAGAGAGTAAGAGTAGTTTCTCTATTCCACACTCCATTGGTCTATGTCCTGTTTGTCAAAAAGAGTTGTTTGATCCATCCTCTAGGCGTTACTACTACCCATTTACAAGTTGCAACTGTTGCGGTCCTCAATATCCCTTAACAGAAGGCTACCCATTTAGACGTGAAAACTCTCTTTTGCGTTTTTTTATGCCGTGTAAAGCTTGTGAAGAGGAGATTCTCTCTAATCCATTTAGAAGAGATTATCAGCTAATTAGTTGTCACACTTGCGGTGTTGCTGTAAAGATGAGAGATCGCTTTAGTGAGAGGTATGCAAACGATGCTGGAAGTTTTAAAACACTGTTTGAAGTTATTGCCAAGGCTATAAAAGATGGTAAAAGCGTAAGAGTAAAGACATTGATGGGAGATCGTCTATTTTTTAATGCAAATAGAGAGTGTGACTTTGCAAATAAGAGGCTTATGGTGGTTGATGCAGGTAAAATAGAGTCATTCTGCTCTGTAATAAGAGAGGAGATAGGTTCTCTTCTATCAATTGAGAGACCAATTATAGATGTGGCTATAAGAGATCAAGAGTTGCAAAAGTTTTATGGAGGTACAGCTACTGTTAAGTACCCTGATGATGGTTTCTCTCTTCTGTTGGCTAAAGAGTTGACATATATAGGTTTTAGTTATGTAGGTTATGTTGAGTGTAGCAGTAATCAATCTGCCGACTATATAGTAGATTACGATCTGCAAATAGAGCCTCAAAGCGATATGAGATACTTTATAAATAGAGATTTTAGATTTATTGTAGAGGGTGAAAGAGTCTCTTTTCCTATGATTTTAAAGCGTCATACAAATAGGGTAGGCATAGCTAACGGTTTAGCTTTTGTGCCATATTATGGTAGTGTTTTAATAGATAGGGTAGAGCGTATGAATAGTGTTGAAGCAGAAGAGCTATATGTTTTAGATAGTGAAGCTAATGTGCCTGAACATCCAAAAACAGTTCGTTTTGATCAAGAGTCAGCACTATTTCTCTCTGTTTTGCAGGAGTATCAGCTTTTAGATAAGAGGGCAGTTGGTGTATATTTTAATATAGTTCCCATATTTTTATACCATAACGGTAAAAAGCCCATAGTAGTTGTGCCTTCAATAAAGTTTGATTCATCAAAACTGCGTGAAAATCTTGCAACACTACGTGAAGGATCTGACAGACTTGTAGAGAACTTTTCTAAAAAGTTTCCTAAAAGAGCAGAGAGACTCTTTTCTACAGATGCTGTAGAGGATATTTTTGAGGTTACAGCGTTGATAATGGGTTTAGAAAATCTTGGATTTGAAGCGGTAGCCAAAGAGGCTCTTGCCTTTATAGGCAAAGGTGGATTGCAGATCGATACAAAACTTTCGGATAATAGATTTGATCCTTACGCTTTTATTGCAAGTATTATGAGCTATAAATTGGCTGATGTTCCCACAAGAGTTTTGGCATACTCTATTTTTGAATCATTTGGGGATTATGTCACAGAAATATTATTGGAGTTGAAGCAGAGTTCAAAAGCTGATCATATCGTTTTATGCGGAAAAGCATTTGGTCAACAATCACTCTTTAGCCGTATTCAAAGAAATTTGGCAAATGAGAAATTTCTAATAAATAGAAGAACTCCCATAGGTAAAGAGAGTGCGATTTTAGGAGCTTTGGCGTTGTGAAACCAATTTCAAATAACACGAAGGAGGGTATCACGATTAT
>CAZGCF010000177.1:0-3601 GCA_964524095.1 uncultured Campylobacterales bacterium
TAAAATACTAAGTGCCGTATATAAAAAGCGTAAAAAAACTGTTGCAAGCAGTATTGTCAACACATAACCTAATGTATCCATTGGCATTATATGTGTATTTAACCAACCTGTTAATGTATCACTCTTTTTTAAAAGCACTTCATCAACAAGAACTGGAATCAAGAGTGGCGTAGGCACACTTACAAGCGCTGCTAAAATAGCGACAATATTACCTGCTATAAGTGCTTTCTTATAGCTTTTTATCGTATCAAAAACTTTTCTTAAACTAAGAGACATGTGCTAAAATCTGAGTTAAATCTTTTGTATCAATAATTACATTTGCCTCTTTTTTCAATATATCTTTGGCACAAAAGGCTATGCGAGTATCAGCATGGGCAAACATACTGCGATCATTGGCACCATCACCTACAACCAAAGTCTCTTTTGGAGTAACTCCTAAAAGAGCCTGAACTCTTTGCAACATATCACCTTTAGAGAAGTCAAACATCATATCTCCGCCAACTAAACCTGTCAATACCCCATCTTTTGAGTGCAAAATATTTGAAAAGTCAGCATCAAATCCAAGAATCTCTTTTGCATAGCTTGTTGCATTTCTAAAACCGCCACTAAAAACAACTACCTTATACCCTAAACTTTTTAATTCAGCAATTGTCTCTTTAGCCCCTGGCATAAATGGTAGATTGCAACATATATTATCGACTGTTTCAACCGAAAGCCCTTCAAGAAGCTGTACGCGTGTTGTCAAGCTTTCAAAAAAGTCCAGTTCACCTCTCATTGCACGCTCTGTAATAATTGCAACCCTCTCTTTAAGCCCCAAAGGCTCAGCCAAAAAATCGATAGTCTCACCATCCATCAATGTAGAATCAAAATCAAATACAGCTAACTTCATAAATTGATAACTCCTAACTCTTAACTACTAATTCTAAAAACGATATAATATCGTAAAAAATAGATGGATAAAATAATGTTCGAACAATTCATTGAAAAACTTCAAGATCCAAAAAAGAGCTACATTACGCTTGAAACCACACCAAAACATGATGCAAACTTTATACCGGTTATAGATACCATAGAAAAACTTGGAATTGCCGATAAAGTAGATGGATTCAGCACTACAGACAACCCTTTAGCAAAACTGAAATTTAACTCAATTATTGCGGCAATGCTTCTTCAAGAGCGTTTTAAAAAGCCGGTTTTGGCTACGATGAGTATGCGTGACAGAAATAAGATAGCACTGCAATCTGATCTGCTTGGAGCTAACAATATAGATGTACGTACCATTCTTGCTCTTACAGGAGACCCTGCAAAAATAAGCGATCAGCCATCAGCAAAAGGTGTCTTTGAGAGTGATAGTACAATGCTTTTAGACATAATTAAATGCTTTAATGCTGGTATAGATTTTGCAGGTCGTGAGTTTGGTATTAAACCTCGCCCAATTTACCCTTTTGCAGTTAGCAACGCATTTGCAAAAAATCCAAAAACATTGTTGAAAAAATTTACCAAGAAACTTGAGCATGGAGCAATTGGCATTATTACCCAACCTGTTTTTGATAAAGAGAATGCACAAATGCTTCTTGATCTATTTGAAGAGGCTAAGCATCTGAGCAATGCAAAGAGAGGAACATTGATTATTGGTCTCTTTCCTATAACACGCCTTAAAACAGCACAGTTCCTTGCTTCACATGTACCAGGCATACATGTACCAAAAAGGTGGTTAGATATACTCTATACTGCCAACCAAAAAGGTGAATCAGAAGAGGAGAAGAGAGGTTTGGAGTTAAGCCAAAAAATTTATGAAGAGATAAAAGAGTTACATCCAAAAATTCACTTAATGACTGCCAACCGTTTCAGATTGGCACAACAACTTTTAAGCCAATAGAATCTTTAAAATTTGACAAATTCAAAGGATAAAAGTGTGAATAGTTCAAGCAAAGATATGTTATCAAAAACAGGTTTTGCATCTTTGCTTGAGCTTGCCATACATACTCCTATATCATATCTTGATACAAGACTCTCAAATGAATTGATTATAGGAGAGATACATACTTTTGAAGCAGAAGTTGTATCAGTTACTAAACAGCCTAAACGGTTGGTTATTACTGTAAACTCATCTTTGTGTAATCAGCCAATAGAAGTTACTATTTTTCATCCTAAACCTTACCATAGCGCACTTTTTAAACCGGATCTTAAACACTATTTGCAAGGAAAGATAGAGAGGTTTGGATCAAAACTACAGGTTGTAAATCCAAAGAAGATTTCAAAAATAGGTGAAATTATTCCTAAATATAAGTGCAAAATAAGACAAGATCTCTATAGAAGAGTAGTTGAAAATCTTGTAACTTTGGAAAATTTAAAAGCACAAGGAGTTGATGAATCGCGAGCATCACTGATTGTAAGAGCTCATAAGCCTGATGATACGTGGTTAAGGCTATATAGGAAACATAGAGGATTTGGACCAAAAACTGTTGAAGCATTAAAGTTTGCAGAAGCACTTGATCATTTTCAAAGGTTAAAGGGTAAACGTATTCGTTTCTCTTCAATGTCTAAATTAGATGGATCGATTGAGCCTTTTTTGGCAAACCTGCCTTTTGAGTTGACAGATGATCAAAAAAGTGCAATTGAAGATATATCAAACGATTTAAGATCTGAATTTGCCGCAAGGCGTATGATTGTTGGTGATGTTGGGTCTGGAAAGACAATGGTAATTTTAGCATCTGCAATGATGGCTTATCCAAATAGAGCTGTTTTAATGGCACCTACATCAATTTTAGCTAGACAACTTTATGAAGAGGCAAAAAAGTGGTTGCCTGAGTTTGTAAAGATTGCACTTGTAACGCAGAGTAAAGAGGTGGGTGATATTGAGAGTGATCATTTTATCATAGGTACACATGCACTTCTATATCGGGAACTTCCAGAAGCACCGCTTATTATGGTTGATGAACAGCACCGTTTTGGTACCGAACAGCGTAAACTTTTAGAGCAGATTGTCTCAAAAGATAAAGGAAAAGCCAAGCCCCATTTTTTACAATTTTCAGCTACTCCAATACCAAGAACTCAAGCAATGATCGATTCAGCTTTGATAGATGTTACTCTCATTGAGTCAACACCATTTGTCAAAGATATTACAACACGCATAATAGATAAAAGTGATTTTGCATCCCTTTTAGAGCATATAAAGAGAGAAGTTGAAGATGGCAGGCAGGTTTTGGTAGTTTACCCTTTGGTGGAAGAGAGTGAGTCGATCAACTATCGTTCATTAGATGAGAGTGTAGAGTTTTGGAAGAGTAGGTTTGATGGAGTCTATGTAACACACGGTAAAGATAAGCTAAAAGATGAAGTGCTTGCAGAGTTTGCTCAAAATGGTAAGATACTGCTTGCTACAACAGTTATAGAGGTTGGAATTTCATTACCTAAATTATCTACCATCATTATTGTTGGTGCTGAAAGAATGGGGCTTGCTACACTTCATCAGTTAAGAGGGCGTGTAAGTCGAAATGGTTTAAAAGGGTACTGTTATCTCTTTACTCACGATAAAAACAATGTTCGCCTTAAAGAGTTTGCTAAAACTACAAACGGTTTTGAGATTGCAAGGTTGGATCTA
>CAZGCF010000178.1:0-3589 GCA_964524095.1 uncultured Campylobacterales bacterium
GTCTCATCCATCCCTATTCCGCTATCTTCTATAATCAGCCAACCATCTTGAATTGAAATTTTAACAAAACCTTTTGGTTTATTATATTTAACAGCATTACTAATAAGATTATCAATAGCCTTTTGACAACCTCTTCTATCTGCAGATATAACCATAGATTTTGGCTCATAATGTATGGCAATATCTTCACCTGTACCCTCAATTTTAGCAATACTCTTTTTTACAATATCATTTAGATCAAAAGTTTCACGCTCAACTGAACCGATCTCTTTTTTTATAAAGTAGTCAAGATCTTCATACAACTCTTTTAAATTCTCTCCTGCCATCTCTATACGCTCAAGCCGAACCAACTTTTTGGGATCACTCTCTTTTCGTTTAAGCATTGTGACATTTGCAAATATTGTTGAAAGGGGAATATTGAGTTCATGAAGAGTATCTTTAAGCAATCTATCAAGAAGATCATTGGTTATAAATAGAGGCTCAAGTGCTATCTTAGAAAGTATATAGCCAAACAGCATAGCTAAAGGTAGAAGCATAGCAGTTACTACCAAAAAATTTTCACCACTATAACCAAAATTTTCAAAAACAACCCACATTAAACCTGCCATTGAAACAAATGTAACAACATAAAAGAGTAAAACTTTAAAAATCTCTCTACTTTTCAAAGCAGTATCCAATCCCCCTGATATTTGAAATTGCATCTTTACCAAAAATCTGTTTCAATTTATTTATATAAACTCTTAATGCACCTGTACCTGGGTCATCCTCTCCATAAAGCTCTTCTAAAATCTCCTCTGTAGTAACCACTTCTCCTCTATTATCAAGAAGAAGTGCTAAAAGTTCAGCCTGTTTTTTAGGCATTGCTATTAAACTATCACCCTCATAAAGCACCAAACGATCCCTATCAAAGTGATATTTTCCAATCTCAACTTTTTGAGAATTTTTAATTCTACGCAATTGAGCACCAATTCTCAATGATAGCTCTTCAAGATCGATAGGTTTTTTCATATAATCATCTGCACCACAATGAAAACCTTTCGATAGAGCCTCTTTATCTCTTGCTGATGTTATGTAGATTGCCGGTGTTTTATCTCCACTATCCCTTAGTTGGCTTAAGAGATCAAAACCATTCATATCAGGAACATTTACATCTAATAGATAGATATCAAACTTTTTTTCATAAATAGCCTCTATTGCCAACTTTGTTTCGAGATAGTGTTCAACCTCATACCCCTCCTCTTCTAAAAAATCTACAAGAGTCTCTCCAAAAAGTAGATCATCTTCTAGAAGAAGAATTTTAGCCTGCACGCATAACCCTCCACTCAAGAGTCTCTCCTGCAAACATTGGAACGACAGTACCGCCATAAATTTCAGGTACAAGATATTCCGATTTTTCCAAAATAACCTCTTTTGAAGGTGGATTGATACCGTAAATATTTTTTGCATTATCGCTTACAAAGCTCTGCAAATTATCTAATGCTCCATGTCTATCAAAGAGTTGTGCTAATGCTGGTAAAGCTATAGGAGCTGTAAATACCCCAGCTGCACACCCTGGAGCCTCTTTACTGTTTCTTGGATGCGGTGCTGAATCTGATCCAAACATCACCTTCGGATGAGCACCAAGTGCAACATTCAATAGAGCAGTACGATCTTCAGGTCGCTTTGCTATCGGTTTACAAAATAGATGAGGCTGAAGAAGCCCCCCTGCTACATCATCAAGTGTAATATAAAGGTGATGGAGTGTTATAGTAGCATAAAGGTTATCATAGCGATCAAGTGCTGAAACTGCCTCTTTTGTAGTAATATGCTCCATTATGATCTTCAAGTTAGGAAAATTTTTTGCTAAGCTCTCATAAATTGGTATAAACTCTGCCTCTCTATCCATAACAAAACCACCAGTCTCGCCATGTACACAAAGTGGAATGCCAAGATCACTCATAGCATTTAATGTAGAGGAGAGTTCATCTAGATCAAAACCGCTAACCCCGCCTTCAGAGTTGGTTGTTATACCAGCAGGATACAACTTTATAGCTAAAATATCATCTTTTACCTCTTCTAAAAACTCTCTGGTATAGTCAGATCTAAAAAAGAGTGTCATATATGGAGTAAATGTTTGATCTTTTTGAGCCTCTTTGATTCTGTTTTTATACTCTTTTACAGCCTCTTTGGTTGTTACAGGTGGAACCAAGTTAGGCATAATCAAAGCTCCACTAAATGTCTCACCACTAAGTGGAGCAACAATCTCAAGCATATCACCATCACGCAAATGCAAATGCATATCTAGTGGATCAGAAATTGTAATAACCATTGAAAAACCTTTTTTTTAATAGTATTATACCGCTATCAAGTTAGGAGGATGTTAATTTATGGCAGAAGTAGTAAACTGATAGGTGTAGAGCTTCAAATTGCTCAGTATCAGAGTTAAAAAAATGGAAGAAAAAATAACTTTATAAAAATATATCTTCCAGACTATAAATTCTTTTGAAACTTATGAGGCTTTGTTATAATGTACACACCATACACCAAAATAAACATTACACTTACTAATCCGATAGTTCCTACAATCTCACTCATCAAGTATCTCCTAACTCTTCTATCAGTAAATCTATATCATACTTAATCTTTTTAATTTTTAATAGAGTAAATAGACTAATAATCATTCCTAAAATACCAATAAAAGCAAAAATAATCGCCAATTTTCCCAATAAAATCTGGTAAAACACTGTAAAACTGCCTGTCAATACAGTCATAAAAAAGATAAAAATATTTCTATAATCATCTCTTAAAATATTTATCTTCTATTTTATCAAAAATAGAGAATAAGTCAAAATAGGTTTGAGTCTGTTTTGCAATGAGAAGACTGCAACTTACTATGAACTTTAGTTGTAATAGCAATAACCATTGAAAAACCTCTTTTTTAATAGTATCATTCCGCTATTAAGTTAAAAGGATGTTAATTGATGGCAGATATAGTAAACTGGATTGTCGAAACTGTTGGAGCATTGGGCTATTTGGGAATTTTTATAATGATGTTTTTAGAGAGCTCTTTTTTTCCTTTTCCAAGTGAAGTTGCCATGATCCCTGCCGGATATTTAGCCAGTAAAGGTGAAATGAATCTTATAACTGCATTTATCGCTGGAGCAGGTGGTTCACTTGCTGGAGCAATTTTTAACTATATTCTTGGACATAAACTTGGTCGTCCATTTCTTATAAAATATGGAAAATACTTTTTTATTAAAGAAGAGACTATTAAAAAGACTGAACTATTTTTTCAAAAGTATGGATCAGCCAGTACACTGTTTGGCAGACTGATACCTGGAATTCGTCAATATATCTCTCTTCCAGCAGGAGTTGCCAAAATGCCTCTTTTAAGTTTTAGTATATATACTTTTATTGGTGCCGGTATATGGTGCATCGTACTTCTATCACTTGGTTACATCTTTGGAGAGCATGAAGATAAAATTCAAGAGGCTATGCACTATATTTTAGCAGGAATATCTATTTTAATATTGGTAGTCTATTACTATTTTAGAAAAAAGAGTAGAGTCAACGAATAGTTTTTATATTAAATTAAGTTATCAAGTCTTAC
>CAZGCF010000179.1:0-3565 GCA_964524095.1 uncultured Campylobacterales bacterium
ATAGTATTAAGTGTAGATATAGATTTTCAAATGATTGAAGAGGCTGATGAAAATACGCTTTTTATTCTTCATCATCCTCTTATATTTTCAGGTCTTAAACGTCTATTGTGGAATGAGTATCCTGCTAATTTACTCAAAAAGATGATATGCAAAAATCATGCAATGATTGCAATGCATACCAACTTTGACCAGACACATCTAAACTCTTATGTTTTTAGTAGAGTTCTTGGGTTTGAAGATTTTGAGTCTAATGGCTTTGTTTGTAAAGCAGTTGGTGAGTGGAATACAGATGAACTTTTAAAGCATATTAAAGAGAGTTTAGATCTAAACACTTTACGTATTGTCGGGTATAAAGATACAATAAAGAGTATTGCACTTACTACAGGAGCAGGTGGAAGTTTGATGGATAATATAGACGCTGAACTCTTTTTAACAGGTGACATAAAGTACCATGATGCAATGAAAGCAATCTCTAAAAATTTGATGTTGGCAGATATAGGTCACTTTGAAAGTGAACGATATTTTGCAAATGCACTTGGTGAACATTTGAAAAATTTGCCAATTCCGGTTATAATAGCACAATCAATTAACCCCTATAGCTACATTTAATTGCAAGGAAATCCATGAACAAGCATCTTGAAGAACTTATTGAACTTTCTAAAATAGACAGTGGCATTGATGCGTTTGATCCAAAAATCAAACAGGCTAAAGTGAAGTTAGAGCAAGTTGAGAGTCAAGAGTCTGATGTTGCCAAAGAGATAGAGAGTCTGCAGGAAGATATTAAAGATGCAGAACTTAAAAAGGCTAAAAATGATCTTCATATTCAAGAGTTGACGGCAAAGCTTGATGCTAATAAAAAGAAGAGTGCTGAAGCAAAGACAGAAAAAGAGATTAAAGCTTTGCAACTTGAAGAGGAGATAGCAAGAGAGCAACTTGATTTTGCGAATGAAGAGATTGAACGACTTGAAAAGCTGATTGAAACAAGAAAATCGGAAATTGAAGCAAAACAGTCTGAACTTGATGAGTTGAAAAAAAAGAGTGCTCAAATCAAAGAAGAAGTAGAGAAAGAGTTTCAAGAAATTGAAAAGCGAAAACAAGAGCTTTTTGAACAAAAACAGAAACTAATTTCAAAAATGAGTCAGAAAATCTTGGCTTTCTATGACAAGATTAGAAGATGGGCAAAAAATAGTGCAGTTGTACCTGTACGCAAACAGGCATGCATGGGATGTTATATGAAAATCAATGATAAAACCTATGCTGAAGTAATTAAGGGCGAAGAGATTACAACTTGCCCACACTGTGGACGAATTTTATACCTTGAGTCTCAAAAAGAAGAAGCAAGCGCTGAATAATTCAATTTTTTCAATCCTCTACACAATCATTGTGTGGGGGGTATATCTACTCTTTTTACCAATTATTGCAATTTTTTCTTTTAAAAAGAAGTACCGTCAATCAATACCGGCACGATTTTTTTTATGGAAAAATCCCCCTTTGCCTACTAATCGTATATGGTTTCATGCGTGCAGTTTTGGTGAAACACGTGCATTGCAACCACTGATAGATAAATTTCCTAATGAACAGATAGTTTTGACAACAACAACTCAAACAGGTTTTAATGAAGGAAAAAAAAGGTTTAAAACAGTACGTTATCTTCCTTTTGAACCACTCCTTTGGTTTTGGTTAAAACCTCAAAAGATACTTATTGTAATGGAAGCAGAGTTATGGTTTTTGCTTTTCTATCTTGCTAAAAAGAGAGGTGCTAAAACAGTTTTGATCAATGCCAGAATTTCAGATAGATCATATAGTCGCTATCTTCGTTTCTCTTGGTTTTATAAAAAGATATTTACATATATCGATTTTGTTTTTGCTCAAAGTGAAACAGATAAAAAAAGATTAGAGCAACTTGGTGCCAAAAATGTTGAAGTAAGTGGGAATATAAAACTTGTACAAAATTACAAGATAACAAGAGAGTTAGATAAACCAGATGGGATTGTAGTAACTGCCGCAAGTACACATGAAGGTGAAGAGGAAGGAGTACTCAAAGCATTTATAGAGTGGAAAAAGAGAAATCAAAACTCTAAGTTGATTATTGTTCCTCGTCACCCTGAAAGATTTGATAAAGTTTTTAAACTTGCTAAAGAGTATGCATTGGAAAATGGACTTTCATTGAGTCGATGGAGCATAACACAAGAGTTGATAGCTGATATTATAATTATAGATGCCATGGGTGAATTAATTAATATTTATGCAATTTCAGACATTGTTATTTTGGGAGGAGCTTTCGTCCCTGTAGGTGGGCACAATCCAGCTGAAGTGGTACCATTTGGGTGCCGTCTTATAAGTGGAAAAGAAATTTTTAATCAGCAAGCTATGTTTTCACAAATTGAGGGAACAATTTTTTCATCTTTAGATGAGCTTGAATTGGCACTTGATCAAGCAATGTTAGAAAATCCTGTAAAAATTAAGCAACGAGTTTCTATAGATGCTATTTTAAAAAGGATTCAGGATGTGGTTTAAAATAGATAAAGAGTCTATAGATCTGTTTATAAATGTCCGTCCTGCCAGTAGCAAAAATGAGATAGTTGGTGTTTTTAATGATATTTTGAAAATAAAAATCAAAGCACCAGCTGTAGATGGAGCCGCCAATAAAGAGTTAATTAAATTTTTATCAAAGAAATTTAAAATTCCAAAAAGTGAGATTATATTTGTGTTTGGTGAGAAGTCAAAGCGTAAATCTATTCGATTACCGCGAAGTGAACAAATCGAGTTATGGATAGAGGAGATGCATAAGTGAAGAAAATATTAGTAATTGAAGATGATCAGTTTTATAAAAATATTATGTTAAGAGCATTAAAACATTATCTACCTCATATTGAGTTTTTTACGATAGATACATTTAATGAGATAAAAAATATTATTGAATCAAAAATCAGTTTTGATTTAATTATATCAGATATAAATTTGCCTGATAGTGATGGAGAACATATTAGAGTATTGGCTGATGCAGGTTATAAAGTTATTGTGATGACTGTTCTTGATGATGGGGCATTTAGAGATGAGATGTTTGCGTTTGATATAGTTGACTATATAATAAAATCAGAATTGCAACGTTTTGGATATTTGATAAAGTTGATACATAGATTGGAACTAAATGAGAGAAAGAGAATTTTAATTGTTGAAGATTCAAAACCTGTAAGAACTTTTTATAGAAAAATTTTAGAGAAGCAGAATCTTATAGTTTATGAAGCAGAAGATGGTCAAAAAGCTCTTCAAATCATATCGGAAAAGAATATAGATATAATTTTAAGTGATTATAATATGCCAAATATGGATGGAATGGAGTTTTTAAAAGAGTTAAGAGCAGAATACTCTATGCTTGATCTTCCATTTATTGCAATATCATCAGAGGATGATCTTACAACAGTTGCCAAATTTTTAAAGTTTGGAGCAAATGACTATTTGAGAAAGCCTTTTGGAAAAGAGGAGTTGATCTGCCGTATAAATAATACACTTGATATGCTAGATATGCTTCAACATGTAAAAGAGAGTGCTGTTACAGATGCAT
>CAZGCF010000180.1:0-3537 GCA_964524095.1 uncultured Campylobacterales bacterium
AATTAAAAACGCGAAAGGTGTAACACCTGATGAGATTTTAGAGGTTGATGTTAGCATAGTGAGTGGAAAAATTGTTAAAATCGCTAAAAATTTGAGTGGAAGTGAGTATATTTCAGCTGATGGTAAATATCTTCTTCCTGCAATGATCGATATTGGCGTAGGTGTTATGGATTCAAAGCTAAGAGGTGGTACTATCGATAAACTCTCTTGCAAAGCAAAAGTAAATGGTTTTGGAACAGTAGTACTCTCATCATTTTGTACCCCATCTATCGATAATGAGATTACACTTGAGTTTGCAAAGTCTCAATCAACTCTTTGCAGTGGAGCAGAGGTTTTAACTCTAATTTCAGGCATAAAAGAGGAGGGAAAGCTTAGCGATATTTCTATTCTGCTTAAAGAGGGAGCTGTTGGCATAGAGTTTGTAAGTAGTATTGATGGTAATATGATACGTCGTTTGATGGAGTATGCCAAAATGTATGGCGTAAAACTTTTTTGCCATGCAAGAGATTTAGCCCTTGAAGGGGTTGGGGTAATGAATGAGGGCGCTGTATCGAGTCGATTAGGATTGGAAGGGGCTCCTGAGGTTGCTGAATCGTCTCAAGTAGCACGTATAGGGGAGTTGGCTTTAGTATATGGAGTAGATGTTGTCATATTATCTGCATCAACGCCAAGAACATTGGAGCTTTGTTCTCAAAATCCAAAACTTCATGCTCAAACTTCAATACATCACCTTTTATTAAATGATGAAGTGTGCGACAACTACAATACAAGTGGAAAGATTTGGCCACCATTAAGAGATGAAGAGAGTAGATTGAAGATGTTGGAGTTTTTAAAAAGTGGTAATTTAACAGCTCTTACATCTTTGCATACGCCGGTTTCAGCAAGTTTAAAAGATGCTGTTTTTGCAGAGGCAGTATATGGAATAGATGGTTTGAGTAGCTATCTTCCTCTTATCTTTACATATCTTGTTAAACCTGGGTATATAGATATGCCGACACTCTCAAGGCTAACTTCTAGAAATTGCGCAAAACTTTTAGGGGTAGATGATCATAAAGGATTCATCAAAGAGGGTTATGATGCAGATCTGATTCTATTTGATCCAGATGTAGAGAGCAACATAGAATTGCTTGGTTCACCATATGATGGATGGAAGGTAGAGGGTAGAGTTGAGCCTGTTAGTTTGGAGGTAGAGTAGGAGTACTTTTATGGAGTACTATAGAAGTGATTTAAAGGGCAATCGCATTGTCTGTCTGCTTTGCAGACACTACTGCAAAATAAAAGATGGGCAAGTTGGAGTTTGTGGAGTCAACAAAAATGAGGCGGGAAAACTTACCAATTTAGTGTATGCTCACCCTTCGGCACTCAATATTGATCCCATAGAGAAGAAACCAATCTATCATATGCTACCTGGAACTTCCTCTCTATCTTTAGGTACAGTGGGGTGCAACTTTAAGTGTCCATTTTGTCAAAATTGGCAAATATCGCAAAGCAAAGAGATAAGAGAAGAGGTTTATATATCTCCTGAAAAAGTGGTTGAACTGGCACTCCTAAATGGTGCAAAATCTATTAGCTACACCTACAATGAGCCAACTATCTTCTATCCGTATGCTAAAGATATAGGGGTTTTGGCAAAAGAGAGAGGTATCAAAAATATATTTGTTACAAATGGTTTTGAGACTCCTGAAGTTGTTGAAGATATGAAGAGTTGGCTTGATGGGGCAAATGTTGATCTAAAGAGTTGGAGTGAATCCTACTATAAAAGAGTTTTAAGAGGGGAGCTTGAAGCAGTTAAAGATACATTGAGGTTGATGGTAGATGCCGGGATCTGGGTTGAGGTTACAACACTGCTTATAGAGGGTGAGAATGATAGTGAAAAAGATTTGACTCAAATGGCAGAGTTTATAGCAAATGATTTAGGAAGAGATGTACCTTGGCATTTGAGTGCATTTCATCCTGATTTTAAGATGATGGATCATAGATGGACAAGATTAGAGATACTCAAACGTGCAAGAGATATTGCAAAAGAAGCTGGTCTTTACTATGTTTATATGGGAAATGTTCCTGTGAGTGAGAGTACCTACTGTCCGGAGTGTAGTAAACTTTTGATTGAGCGAAGATGTTTTGAGGTAGTTGTAAACAATCTTGTAGATGGTCATTGTCCAAACTGCAAAAGAAGAGTAGAAGGGGTTTTTAGATGAGAGTTAGAGAGATGGCTGTAGCAGGTCAATTCTATCCGAGTAGTAGCAAGAGTATTGAAGAGATCTTTTCTTACTATAATGAACTGCTTGAAAAACATTTGGAAGATAAAACTATTTTAGAGAGAAAGAGTAGGGCAGTCATAGTACCTCATGCAGGGTATGTATATAGCGGGTTTACTGCAAATATTGCATACAGAATTCTTGCTAACAGCGGTTTGAAGCGTATTGTTGTCATAGGTCCAAGCCATAGAGTCTATTTTTTGGGAAGTAGTGTGGGCGATTTTGATATTTTTGATACTCCTTTTGGGGAACTGAAGTGTGCAATTGGATTTGTTAAAGAGTTACAGCAAAAGTTCAATCTAAAATTTTTCCCTGATGCTCATCATGAACATAGTACAGAAGTACAGATGCCCTTTATAAAAAGGTACTTGCAAGCAGAAGTTGTTGAGGTGGTATATGGTGATGAGAATCCGGCTAATTTAGCACCAATTATTGAGTATGCATTAAAAGATAGTTCAACAGGTGTTATTATAAGTACCGATTTGAGTCATTTTTACAATATTGAGAAGGCAGAACAGCTTGATAACATCTGCATAGATGCGGTAGTCAAGTTAGATCCTAATGGACTGCATAAAGGTTGTGAGGCTTGTGGAAAGATAGGTATGGAGGCTATGATTATGGCTGCTAAAAACCTAGATCTTAAACCACTTTTGCTTGATTATAGAACCAGTGCTGATGCAAGTGGAGATAGATCACAGGTTGTTGGATATTTGAGTACTGCATTTATAGATCACAATCAATCTTTTTAAGCATAACAACTCTCTTTTGAAGTGATCGAACTAAAAAGGTTGTGAATCTCTTTGCAGTGTTGATTTGGTTTGAAGTTTTGTTCATATGATTTTGAGCCATTTTCTCCCATCTTTTTTATTGTTTGAGGATTATCAAGAGCATATTTTAGAGCTAAAGCTAGACTCTCTGAGTCATTTGATTGAATAGAGATACCGTTAATATCATCTTTAAGCCACTCGTTAATGCCTCCAACATCAGATGCAATAACAGCTTTAGAGAACTTCATAGCCTCTAAACCCACAAGGCTAAATGTCTCTGGAGTTCTGCTTGGAATTACTACAGCATAAGCATTAGAGTAAAAGTTTTCAACTCTTTTTGAGTTAAGTTTACCATGAAATCTAACTATATGTGAGATACCTAGCCTTTTTGCTCTATCTTCAAACTCTTTACGCTCTTTACCATCTCCACAAATATCTAAAAAAATATTGTTATGTTATAGTTTTGTAAAAGCATCAAGTAGTGTATCAACCCCTTTTGCAGTAATAAGTTC
>CAZGCF010000181.1:0-3529 GCA_964524095.1 uncultured Campylobacterales bacterium
AAACATATAGACAATAAGAAAAATAGTAAGAAAGTGGCAATCTTACGTATAACTACTCTCCATTTACCAATTTTTGCATCAACTCTTTCACACTTATAAGTTTATCTATTTTATAACCGTTTGAGCCTGTAAAGAAGAGACCTAACTCTTTATTACCCATATATGCATCACTTAAACGATCAGCAATACAATATCCTACCTCTTTTGCTTCCACACCCCTTTTACAAGGTGCAACACAGTTGCTAATACATTTAATAGCAGGACCCTCCCGCTTATCTACCAAGTTAATAAGGTTTGTTTTTACTCCTCTAGCAGGGTATCCTACAGGAGATTTTAAAAGGAGAATATCCTCTTTTTTTGCATTTATGAGAATCTCTTTAAAGTTTTGGTGTGCATCACACTCATGTGTCCCTATAAATCTGGTTCCCATCTGAACACCAGCTGCACCCAGCTCTATACACTTCTCTATATCACTCTTATCCCAAATACCACCTGCCGCAAAGACAGGAATTCCACCCCAACTATTTGCCTCTTCAACAACAGATGGTATGAGGTTTTCAAGCTGATACTCCTCCATAAAACACTGCTCATATGTAAACCCTTGATGCCCTCCGCTCAATGGACCCTCTAAAATAATAGCATCAGGAATACGTCCATACCTCTTCTCCCAACGTCTGCATATAAGACGTAAAGCTTTAGCAGATGAGACAATAGGAACAAGTGCAACATCAGGAAAATTGGTTGTAAATTCAGGCATATTGGTTGGTAAACCAGCTCCTGTAATTATGATATTTGCACCAGCTTCACAAGAGTCCTCTACTACTCTTCCATAGTCGTTTATAGCATATAGAACATTACATCCTAAAGGCTCATCTCCACATACTTTACGAGCATTCTCAAATATTTTAAACAGTGCTTTTTTGGAGTAGAAGTTATCTACCTCAAAAGGACGATCAGCTACCAGTTTTTCAGCATACTTTTTATTTTGATAGTATCCTGTTCCAACACAGCTAATAACTCCAAGTCCTCCCTCAAGGCTTACATGTCCAGCCAATTGATCCCAACTTATTCCAACCCCCATTCCACCTTGGATGATCGGATATTTAAGTCTATATTTTCCGATTTTTACAGGTTTAAGCTCCACTACTTCACCTTTACTTTTGCAAATTTTTTCTTTCCTACCTGAAATATATAATCTCCAGCCTCTAAATGCAAGTCTTTATCATCAACTTTACTCTTATCAATCCGTACAGCACCAGCTTGAATATCGCGTCTTGCCTGAGATGTAGAAGGTTCAAGCTTTGTTTCAACAAGAGCTTTAGCTATCCATATAGGACCTTCCAACTGAAACTCTGGTATATCTGTAGGTAAATCCTTTTGTTTAAATACTTTATTGAACTCTTCACAAGCTGATAATGATGCCTGCTTTTCGTGGAATCTTTCAACAATCTCCATACCAAGTAGCTCTTTTGCACGTTTTGGATGAAGCTTTCCACTTTCAACATCTTTTTTCATCTGCTCAATCTCTGCTAAAGTGCGACTACTTAAAAGCTCATAGTATCTCCACATAAGCTCATCACTGATACTCATAACTTTAGCAAACATACTATTAGGCTCTTCTGTAACCCCTATAAAGTTACCAAGAGATTTACTCATCTTCTGTACACCATCAAGACCTTCTAAGATAGGCATCATTAAAACAGCCTGCTCTTTACCAACATTGTAAGCTCTTTGAAGGTGACGACCCATTAGCAGGTTAAACTTTTGATCAGTACCTCCAATTTCAATATCGCTCTTAAGAACTACACTATCATACCCTTGAAAGAGTGGATAGAAAAATTCATATAAAGATATATCCTGACCACTTTTAAAACGTTTTTCAAAATCATCACGCTCTAGCATTCTTGCTACTGTACGTTTAGATGCAAGTTCAATCATCTCATAACTAGTAAGTTTGCCAAGCCATTCACTATTAAATACAACAACAGTCTTTTCAGGATCTAAAATTTTGAATACCTGCTCTTCATAGCTTTTGGCATTCTTTTTTACCTCTTCTTTTGTAAGCTTTTTACGAGTTTGGCTTTTACCTGTAGGATCTCCAATCATACCAGTAAAATCACCTATTAAAAACTGCACAATAGCACCATATTTTTGAAAAATAGCAAGTTTCTGAAGAAGTACAGTATGACCAAGATGAAGATCAGGTGCAGTTGGATCAAACCCTGCTTTGACATAGTATGGCTCACCAGTCTCAAAATATCGTTTTATTAATGTTTCGATCTGTTCATCTGTAATAATCTCAGCTGTACCACGCTTTATCTCTTTTAAAGCCTCTTCTACCTTTAGATCTTCTTGCATTCCTATCCCTTCTTAGATTTATTTATATGCATCGGTTAGACTTACTAACTCAATCACTTTGAATTTTTTATCTAGTAAATCTTTTAGACGATTTTGATCATGACTTCTTGTCTCAAAAATAACTTCACATACATTGCTAACAGATGAGCCGTCACCAAGCTTTATTGATATTATATTCAAATCTATCTTAGCTAAAAAAGAGAGAAATTTTGCCAATTCACCCTATTCTTCTTTGAGAGTTACCAAGAGTCTGAAACCTTGCATTTTGTTATCACTCCACTCAATATAAAACATAGGAGTCTTTTCTTTAATTAACTTATACGCTTTTTCACAAAATTTATGATGAACAACTGCTTTACTACCAATCTTAAATGCTACAATAGGATCATCTCTTTTAGGATGGCAACAGTAGTCAAACTCTATATTGCCAACATAATCTGCAGAATAGATTATAAAGTTTTCAAAATTATATCGCTTTAAGCGTCTATGTTTTCTTTGTAAAAATACCAAAAATTTTGAACGAGCTCTTTTTGAATCAATAAAACGGTGAATCATATCTTTATAGAAGCTTAATTCTCTAGCGGTACGATATATTTGAGACTCTATCCCCTCATCTTTGATCCAAGTTTCAATCTCTTTTGAAGATACTGAGAAAGTTGCACTCAAAATATTGATTGAACTCATCCGATCAATCTCTTTGCGACGCTGATTGCATCTCATCTTCATATGGCTCTTAGCCCGTGATGTTTTAACGGCATCAATCCATGTACAGTGGTATATTGGATGATCAGCTGTAATGATTCTTACCAGATCACCATTTTTTAGTTCAGTCAGAAGTGAAGCCTGTTTTTTATTTACTAAAGCACCACTTGCTCGCTCTCCCACCTGTGTATGTACAGCATATGCAAAGTCAAGTACAGTAGCACCTCGCGGAAGGCTAATCTGATCTCCTGCAGGAGTAAAGACGCATATATCTTCACTATATAGATCATTTTTTACAAGCTCATAAAACTCCTCAACTGATTCATTTTGATACTGAAGATTTTTTAGCCACTCAATATTTATATTTGAACTACCAAGTTTATATTTCCAGTGAGCTGCAATACCATATTCAGCAGTTTTATGCATTTTGAATGTTCTTATTTGAGCCTCTATGATTGATGTATCATCA
>CAZGCF010000182.1:0-3508 GCA_964524095.1 uncultured Campylobacterales bacterium
ACTGCTAAGAAGATCGATAATGTTAATGTTGTTGTATCTGCAACTATCGCAAAAAATCGATATAATCATAATAGAAAAATTTTAAAAAGTGTAACAGATGGATGATAAAAAAGCAAAAAAATTTGAAGAAGCTGTAAAAACTATTCTTGAACTTATAGGCGAGGATCCAAACAGAGAGGGTCTGAAAAAAACACCTCATAGAGTATATAAAGCTTTTGAGCATCTATGTGAAGGGTATAAAATGGATCCTAAAAAGGTACTCAACGATGCCCTTTTTGAAAGTAGCAATGATGAGATGGTTCTTGTTAGAGATATTGAGTTTTACTCTATGTGTGAACACCATATACTTCCAATTATAGGTCGTGTACATGTGGCCTACATTCCAAATGGAAAGGTGGTCGGATTAAGTAAAATACCGCGTATGGTAAATATTTATGCAAGACGATTACAGATTCAAGAGCAGATGACAGAGCAGATTGCTGATGCCATTTTAGAGACCATTCAGCCAAAAGGGGTAGGTGTAATTGTTGAAGCAAGACATATGTGTATGGAGATGCGTGGAGTTGAGAAGATAAACTCCACAACGGTAAGTTCAGCACTTAGAGGTCTCTTCAAGAGTGATGCAAAGACTCGTGAAGAGTTTATGAGTATGGTTAATGCACCTCTTCGACCACGTTACTAATGCCACTAAAATCTATTAGAAACAAGATAAAAAAGACCAGCCTCTCTCCAACATATGGGATTGTAAAAAGCATTAATGCAAATGCAATTATTGCTACTGGGCTAAAGGTAAGTTTAGGACAGAGTGTAATCATAGTAACTGGAGATGAAAGAAGACTTGGTATGGTAACTTCACTTGGAACTGATAGTTTTACCATAACACCATTTGGTTTTGTTGAGGGTATGCAGGTTGGAGATAAAGTACTCTTAAATAGAAAAAGTTTAGATATTCCTGTTGGCGACAATCTGCTTGGTCGTGTAGTTGATCCATTTATGAACCCTATTGACGGTAAAGGACCAATCTATTTAGATGAGTATGAACCTATTATGAAAGCTCCAATGGATGTGATGAAACGTGGACTTATAGATGAACATTTTAGTGTTGGAGTAAAGAGTATTGATGGATTGCTAACTTGCGGAAAAGGGCAAAAACTTGGAATTTTTGCCGGTAGTGGTGTTGGGAAATCTACATTGATGGGGATGCTTGTAAGGGGTAGTCAAGCAACTATTAAAGTAGTAGCACTAATAGGCGAACGTGGACGTGAAGTACCTGAGTTCATTGCAAAAAACTTAGGTAATGATTTAACTAACACTGTAATAGTAGTAGCAACAAGCGATGATAGTGCCTTAATGAGAAAATATGGAGCATTTAGTGCTATGAGTGTGGCTGAATACTTCAAACGAAAAGGGCATGATGTTCTTTTTATGATGGACTCTGTAACGCGTTTTGCTATGGCACAACGTGAAATAGGGCTTGCCCTTGGTGAACCACCTACATCAAAAGGTTACCCTCCATCTTCTCTTACACTTCTTCCACAACTTATGGAGAGAGCAGGAAAAGAGGAGGGACAAGGATCAATCACAGCATTTTTTACAGTCCTTGTAGAGGGGGATGATTTAAGCGATCCTATTGCTGATCAGAGTCGAAGTATTTTAGATGGTCACATTGTACTAAGTAGAGAGTTTACAGATAGAGGTATATATCCGCCTGTCAATATTCTATCATCAGCTTCTCGTGTTATGGGAGATGTTGCAGAACCTGATCATCTAGCCGCCGCTCAAAAATTTAGACAACTATTGGCACTTTTAAAAGAGAATGAGATGTTAGTCCGTATCGGTGCATACCAAAAGGGGACAGATCCAGAGCTTGATTCAGCTTTAGATAAAAAGGAGGCTATGGAAAACTTTTTAAGGCAGAGCGCAAACCAAAGTGTACCATTTGAAGAGAGTGTAACTCTTTTAAAAAAGATTGTAAGTTAAGCTTTTATATCAATATTTTGACCCATGCCAGTTAGTTGAGCAACCTGTTTGGATTGATCTTCTCCATTTTGAGCAGGAGCATTAACACTTGAAGAAGATAAAATTGACATAATATCTCTCTCTTGAACATCTAATGCTTTTTTAATTACATTAACATTATCACTCAACATTACACTACTGCTATCTACACTTAAACTAGTCATAATATCATCCTTTCATATCAAGCAGTGTACCCAACATCTCATCATATGTCTTTATAACACTTGCTTGTACTTCAAATCCATCAGAAGCAACTATCTGATCTGTCATCTCTTTTGCTAAATCTGTTGCCTCTCCTGTAGATTCACTTACAGGCATTGGACCCTCTTCTAAAACTGTACGGTTT
Source organism: uncultured Campylobacterales bacterium (assembly GCA_964524095.1). GTDB lineage: Bacteria > Campylobacterota > Campylobacteria > Campylobacterales > Hydrogenimonadaceae > Hydrogenimonas. Next base: position 2,366 of record CAZGCF010000182.1, read on the forward strand.
GCCTCAAACGCTTCAGTATTGATATTGGCTACATTATTTGCACTCTGATCCATCCACGTTTGATGTGCTATCATTGAGTTTACATTTACTTGCATAAGACTATTATACCAAATTCTCAATCTTTTCAACTAAATATTTTTCAAAATCGATCTTATCTTCACTCTTAAAATGATATGCTCCTTTACGCTGTACTTTTCCCCACATAGGTTCAGGGAAAAAACTATCTGTTGCAAATCTTGCCATTATATGCATATGAACTTGAGGAACATAGTTACCAAATGATGCAATATTTATCTTATCAGGATTAAACTTTTCACGCATAGCAGTCTCTACTAATTCACTTAACTCCCAAAGTTTCAAACGTAAATCTTTTGGCATATCTGTAATCTCTCTATACTTCTCTTTAACAAAAATTTTGATCCAAGGAATTTCACTCTCTTCCCACTCTATTTTAAAATAACTATTTTCGTAAATCATAAGTTTCCCCTATTGTTAATATTGATATAATAATAGTATGTTTAAGCAATACCAAGAAGCCATAGAAAGCTCAAATATCGTTTCAAAAACAGATATTAATGGCATTATAACATTTGTAAATGATGAGTTTTGTAAAATTTCTGGCTACTCTCGTGAAGAGTTAATAGGGCAAAACCACAATATTGTTCGCCATCCAGATGTGCCAAAAACAAAATTCAAAAAACTTTGGGATACAATTTTGGCAAAAAAAACATACAAAGATACAGTCAAAAATATGGCGAAAGATGGGAGTACATTTTATGTAAATACAACCATAGTGCCTATTTTAAATAATGATGGAGAGATAGAGGAATTCATAGCAATTAGATATGATGTAACACATGAGGTAGAGCTCAAAATAGCACTTGAGAAAAAAGAGCGTGAACTTGAGATTCTCAATAAAACTCTTGAAGAGCGTGTAAAAATTCAGACACGCAAACTATATAACCTCAATAAACATCTCGAAGAGCGTATCCAAGAAGAGGTTAAAAAGAATGAAGAGAAGCAGAAGATGCTCTTTTTGCAATCTCGTATGGCAAGTCTTGGTCAGATGATGGCAAATATTGCACATCAATGGAGACAGCCTCTTACAGAACTTGCTTTAACACTCTTTACAATGAAAAAAGC
>CAZGCF010000183.1:0-3500 GCA_964524095.1 uncultured Campylobacterales bacterium
ATCCAAAGTGAAATTGTCCGCGTGCTGGACAATTTCACGGAGCTTACAGCGGAGCTTACAGCGGAGCTTACAGCGGAGCAGTCGGCTCGAAAAAAGCAGTACAGCTACTACCGTGACAAACTTTTAAGCTTTGAAGATGCAGATGTAGAGTGGAAGAAATTGGGGGATTTATGTAGTATTGGTGTGGGACAAGCTCCAAAAGGTATTGAAGAGGGTAAATATTCATTTATTAATGCTGGTACAACACCATCAGGATATTTAAATGAGTACAACACAGAACCAGAAACTATTACAACACCTTCTAGGGGGCAGGGAGGTATAGGATATGTAGGTTATCAAAATAGTCCTTTTTGGTGTGGTCCACTATGTTATAGGATATGCAGTATAGATCAGAGTGTAATTACTAGATTTATTTATTATATTATGTCTAACAGAGTGAAAGATATAATTGAACTTGCAAATATGACAGGTGTTCCTGCTTTAAATAAAAAAGCTCTTAGTGAATTTCTAGTTCCTATTCCTTATCCAAATAATCCAAAAAAATCTATTGAAAAACAAAAAGAGATAGTTGAAATTTTAGATAAATTTGACACCCTCGCCAACTCCATTATCGAAGGATTACCAAAAGAGATAGAACTACGTCAAAAACAATACGAATACTATCGTGACTTGCTGTTAACATTTCCAAAATCAGAAGTAGAGGAATAAGATGGGAAATACATTAAGAGAAATTGCAGAGCAACTACAAGCTTCACCTAAAAAAGTACAACTCATCTATGCTTTTAATGGCATAGGAAAAACACGGCTTTCACGAGAGTTTAAAGAGTTAATTGAAGTGCCTATTGCAGAGGAAGAAGGTGATGATAATCCTGAACATTCAGAGTTATCACAAAAAAGTATACTTTATTATAGTGCTTTTACTGAAGATTTGTTTTATTGGGATAATGATTTAAATAGTGACGAAGAGAGAAAGTTAAAGATTCATCCTAATGCCTTTACTCATTGGGTGTTTGTTGATCAAGGTCAAGATCAAAATATTGTTACTAATTTTCAGAACTATGCAAGCGATAAATTGACACCAAGTTTTAATGCTGATTATTCTGAAGTAAGATTTTCTCTTGAGCGTGGTGGTGATGATAATTTAGATAATTTAAAAATATCAAAAGGGGAAGAGAGCAACTTTATATGGAGTATTTTTTATACATTACTGAAAGAAATTGTTGAGGCTTTAGAAGAAGATGAGAGTATCTTCGATAACTTAACATATGTATTTATAGATGACCCAGTAAGCTCTCTCGATGATAATCATTTAATTGAACTGGCAGTTGATATTGCTAATTTAGTTAAATCTAGCCAATCTAAATTAAAATTTATTATCACGACACATAATCCATTATTTTATAATGTCTTATCTAATGAATTTAATAATAAACTATATAAAAAAATCCCTGAGGCTGAAACAGAAAAGTTGCTCTATAGACCTAAAGAATCACAGAAGTATCGTTTAGTTAAAAAAAGTGATGGAAGTTTTGAACTTATGGTACTGGGCAATAATATACCTTTTTCATATCATTTATCTTTACTTTCCGAGATTAAGGAAGCTATTAACAATGACCAAATAAAAAAATATCACTTTAATTTCCTTAGAAATATACTTGAGAAAACATCGACTTTTTTGGGACATAAAGGTTGGGTAGAACTTCTTCCTAAAGATGACGATGGAAATCCTGATCCATTTGCTAATCGAATTCTTAATCTTTCTAGTCATTCAGCACATGCTGGTGAAGAAATTGGCGATGTCGAAGAGAACGATAAAGATAAACTACGGAAACTTGTTGATTTTTTAGGTAATGAATACAAATTTCGGCAGGAGGCAGCAACCAATGAGTAGTCATACAAAACCCATTGCAGAGTCAAACAACTTTATCATACTCGATAAATACACCAAAATAGAACAAGAAGCAAGTGGCTATCAAACTGAGGCCGACTTAGAGAATGAACTTATAGAAGATCTGCAAAATCAAGGGTATGAGTATGTTCAAGGTTTAAATACACCTCAAAAAATGCTTGCCAATGTGCGCTATCAACTGCAAAAACTAAACAATGTAGCCTTTAGTGATGGTGAGTGGCAGCGGTTTGTTGAGGAGTATTTGGACAAGCCAAGTGAGAACAGCATCGATAAAACTCGTAAAATTCATGATGACTATATTTATGATTTTGTTTTTGATGATGGGCATATTAAAAACATCTATCTCTTGGATAAAAAAAATATTGCACATAACTGTGTGCAAGTCATCAAACAGTTTGAGCAGACTGGTTCTCATGCCAACCGTTATGATGTCACTATTTTAGTCAATGGATTGCCTTTAGTACAGATTGAGCTTAAAAAACGTGGTATTGCTATAAGAGAAGCTTTTAACCAAGTGCACCGCTATAGCAAAGAGAGTTATAATGCTGAGCACTCCCTCTTTAAATACCTGCAACTCTTTGTGATCTCAAACGGCACCGATACACGCTACTTTGCTAACACCACCAAACGCAATAAAAACAGTTTTGATTTTACGATGAACTGGGCAAAATCTGACAATACACTCATCAAAGATTTAAAAGATTTCACCGCTACATTTTTTCAAAAAAATACACTGCTTAATGTACTCATACACTACTCTGTATTTGATGTAAGCAATACCTTGCTAGTGATGCGTCCTTATCAGATAGCCTCAACTGAGCGTATTTTATGGAAAATAAAAAGTTCTTATGAGGTAAAAAACTGGATTACAACCCAAAGTGGAGGCTATATCTGGCACACTACAGGCTCAGGTAAGACACTCACAAGCTTTAAAGCGGCACGGCTTGCTACGGAGCTTGATTTTGTAGAGAAAGTCTTTTTTGTGGTAGATAGAAAAGATCTTGACTATCAAACTATGAAAGAGTATCAACGCTTTTCACCCGATAGTGTCAATGGCTCAGAAAGTACGGCAGGACTCAAGAAAAACATTGCAAAGCAAGACAATAAAATCATTGTCACAACCATTCAAAAGCTTAATAACTTGATGAAAAGTGAAGATGATTTACCTATCTATCAAAGTCAAGTGGTGTTTATCTTTGATGAGGCACACCGTTCACAATTTGGTGAAGCACAAAAAAATCTACAAAAAAAGTTTAAACGATATTATCAGTTTGGTTTTACTGGAACACCGATATTTGCCCAAAATGCTTTGGGTGCTGAGACAACGGCTAGCGTGTTTGGACGAGAACTTCACTCCTATGTCATTACTGATGCCATTCGCGATGAAAAGGTACTCAAGTTTAAAGTAGATTACAATGATGTACGACCACAGTTTAAAGCCATAGAGAGTGAGAGGGATGAGAAAAAACTCACAGCAGCAGAAAACAGACAAGCATTACTGCACCCTGATAGAATAAATGAAATCACACAATACATTTTAAGTAACTTCAAGCAAAAAACACATCGCCTCTCAGCTGGCTCTAAAGGCTTT
>CAZGCF010000184.1:0-3486 GCA_964524095.1 uncultured Campylobacterales bacterium
TCATCAGTTACACTACCCATTTGGATAGGCTCACCACCATGTTGTTTTGTTAATGCTTCAAGGGTATAGTTGTTTGAACTTCTTATTTGAGCCAGATTTCTACTGCACTCACCAAGCTCAAGAACTTCACTTCCGGTAGCCAGAATTGCAACTTTTGGTTTTTGTACTACAAGAGGAGTAACAACATTTAAACTTGCCATTACCCCTATCTCTGCAAAACCTATTGTGGTTCCTTTCTTTATGAGTACTTCACCCTCTTTAAAATTCTCTCCAACAGGACGTACTGCAAAACCAGTGCTTACCGGCTCTTTAATAATGATCTTTCCATCACTGACATCTACATTTTCAATAGGAATAAGCGTATCTGCACCTTTTGGCATTAATGCACCGGTAAAGGTTTTAATTGCAGTTCCTGGAACTACGCAGAGTCCTTCTGTATCGTTACCTGCCGGGTTTATCTCTATGATCTCAAGCTCTCCAAGCTCTTGATCCTTTCCGATAATAGCATATCCATCCATTGCAGAAGTAGGATAGATAGGAGAGTTCTCTTTTGCTATAATATCTTCAGCTAAAACACGATCAAGTGCGTTAGTTAAATATACCTTTTCAACTCCAACAGCTTCAATAACTAAATTCTCTAAATTCTCTATTGACTCATTATATGATATAAATGCCATTTTATTCCTTTACTGCAAGCAGTCCGCTACCTCTCATTGGAGTTGAACGATCTTTTGCATATATCCGTTTACCATCGATTACATCATATTTCCAAATGGGAGCATTTGCTTTAAAATCCTCAACAAATGCATCAAGCATTTCAAGCGCAACTCTTCTTTTAGGACTAAATATTGCACATGCAAAAGATGATTTATGTACCGGTACATCACCTTCACTGTGAGCCATTGCAATAATTGCACCTTTTGCCTCTAATCTCTTTTTCCACCCTTCAAACCACTCTTCTAATATTGGACGGTAAATATCAAAACTTAAAGCTTCAATACCACCTTCTTCGCGGATTGTTCCTACAAAGCTAACCATAGCTCCATAGTTTTTATTGTGTTCTGCATTGTACCAGCGACTTAAAAGATTATCTACATCTATAGGTCCTTTATAGATCAAAACCATAAATCACCCTCCGCACACAGGAGGCAACAGGCTGACTCTGTCACCATCTTTTAGCTCTATATCAAGAGTAGTAACCATTGTGTCATTTACTGCAACAGCAGATTGCTCCAACCACTCTCTTATTTCAGGATCTTTTTTTAGGGCTTCTGCTACATCAGCCAAAGATTTTGCATCTATTTCAATGGGCTCTTTTCCAATTGGACCCAAAAATTCTACTTTTACCATACTCATTTCCTAAAATTTTTTATGTCGATTATATCATATATCGCTATAATACGATTATGATTTTTGGAAAAATTGAGTATCTTAACCTTTTACCATTTCATATATTTTTAAAACGATATCTTAGAAACAGTAGTGAAAAGAAGGCTTGGACGCTAAAAGGATCGGTTCCGTCCAAAATAAATAGAGAGTTTAAAGCTAAAAGAGTAGATGCCGCTGTTATATCTAGTATAAAGAGTCGTCGTTATAGGTGTAGTGACTTTGGAATAGTTGCTGATGGGGAAGTTCAGAGTGTATTGCTTATTCCTGGGGAGCCTAAAAGAGATGTTGAGTCTGATACATCTAACCAGCTTGCAAATGTATTAGAGCTAAAGGGAGAGATAATAATAGGTGATAAAGCTCTTCGCTTTTGGGTAAAAGATCCAAGTGGTGCAATAGATTTGGCTTCTGCTTGGAAAGAGAAAGAGAGGCTTCCATTTGTTTTTGCAAGATTGTGTGCTCACCCTAAATATAGATATAGAATAGAGAGAATGACTAAAATATTTTTTAGATCTCCTCCAAAAGTACCTTACAGAGTTTTGTGTAGTGAAGCTAAAAAACATGGAATAACTGTTAAACAGTTGCAAAACTACTTAGATAAAATATATTATCAACTGAAATGGCGTGAAAAGAGAGCATTAAAGCGTTTTATTAGTTTAGTTGTTACTAAGATTAAAAAGCAATAGTAATAAAAATGTAAAAAAATCTCATTTAATTTTTAATAAATCTTCGTTGCACTATAATTGTTACTATGAAATGTTTTTATAGAATAATAATCTTAATAATGTGTATTGGTACTGTAGGTTTGGCGCATGAGCCAATAAAACCAATTCCGCAATTTGTTGAATATGATAAAGAGAAAGCGGAGCTAGGTAAGCTTCTATTTGTTGATCCTAGGCTTTCATCTGATGGGAGTGTGGCTTGTGTAAGTTGTCATAGTTTTGAGCATGGTGGTGCTGATCCAAGACCAGTATCGATAGGTGTTCGTGGATTAAAAGGTAGTGCTAATGCACCGACTGTATATAATAGCTATTTTAATTTTCGTCAATTTTGGAATGGCAGAGCAAAAGATCTAAAAGATCAAGCAAATGGTCCTATACATAATCCTGTTGAAATGGATATGGTTGCAGAGAAAATTGAGAAGTATTTAAAAGAGAATGAGTATTATCGTTCACTCTTTAAAAAGGTTTATAATAGTGAACCTAAATATGATTATGTGCTTGAGGCGATAGCTGAATTTGAAAAAGCTTTATATACTCCAAATTGTAAATTTGATCGTTTTTTGAGGAATGAGGCAAAATTGTCGGCTGAAGAGGCTAAAGGGTATAGACTATTTAAGATGTATGGTTGTATCACTTGTCATAATGGTGTTAATGTAGGGGGAAATAGTTTTCAAAAATTTGGTTTAATCATTTCATACAAATGGAAATCTGATTTTCCAGATCGTTATGCCATAACAAAAAGACCTGAAGATAAGAATGTTTATAAAGTGCCAACACTGCGTAATATAGAGTTGACTTCACCATATTTACATGATGGAAGTGCCTCTACTCTTCAAGAGGTATTAAAAAGGATGAGTTATCATAATTTGGGATTTGACTTAAATCAAGATGAGATTTCTGCATTAATTGCATTTCTAAAAACATTAACAGGTGAGTCGCCAAAAATTTTACAACAAAAATAAGACAATATAGTAAGGTGTTTTGATGTTTGTTGCTATGTAAAAGCTTTGCAAATTTTGAGAAAATGCTGTTGAAAAGGAGAAGCTTTGAAACGTTTATATTTAAAAATATTGGCTGTGTTTATGGCCGCAATTTTAGGGATGGGGTTGCTATATTATCAACAGATTTTTCTCAAAAAAAAATTTCAGAATGAGACACGAATAGAGAATGAACTACAATCTATCCAGAGAGATTTGATTTCACTACAATATTTGGCACTTCAAGCAAGCTATTTCCTATATTTTAATAATGACAGTATTGATGAAAAGATAAAGTCGATTAAGAGATCAATTAATAAATTAAAATATGATAAAACTTTTCAAAGTAGTGATTTTTTTATAAGTGCCAAAAAATTTAAAGTGTTTGAACAGCAATTTAA
>CAZGCF010000185.1:0-3483 GCA_964524095.1 uncultured Campylobacterales bacterium
TAGATTTTTAACTACTCTAGGTTGGTAAGTTGAGTAACTTATATCAATTAAATCATCTGCATAAATAACTCTACATTTAAGTTGCCTATTGCTTGATGGAGGTTTTATAATTTCATCTAAATTAATAGGAGTAAAGCTACTAAAAAGAGCTTTTTGACTTCTGTTCAAGCGCTCCTGATGATAACCCAAATGTAGAGCTTTACCATCTATTATAGATATAGTCTCAACTAGCATAATGACTCCATTATATTGAGTTAGGAGTTCAGGGTTCAGAAATATCTTAAGTCCTAATTTTTAACCCTTAACTCCTAAAATAGCTCTGTACTTAAATATCTCTCTCCCGTATCACAAAGAATAGTAACAACAATTTTTCCTCTATTTTCAGGGCGTTTTGCAACTTGCATAGCGGCATATACATTGGCACCTGCAGAGATACCTACTAAGATTCCTTCCTCTTTTGCAATGCGACGACTTGTTTCATAGGCATCTTCATTGCTTACCTCTATAACTTCATCATAAATCTCTGTATTTAAAACCTTTGGAATAAAACCTGCACCAATCCCTTGAATTTTGTGAGGACCAGGTTTACCACCTATAAGTACCGGAGACTCTTTTGGTTCAACTGCAACAATTTTAATATTTGGTAGAGACTCCTTTAAAGCTTCACCAGTACCTGTTATAGTTCCTCCTGTTCCAACTGCCGCTACAAAGATATCGATATTCTCTTCTGTATCTCTTAAGATCTCTTTTGCTGTTGTTTTTCGGTGAATATCTGGATTGTCTGGGTTTTCAAACTGCTGTAGAATAATAGAGTTTTCTATTCTCTTATGAAGCTCTTCAGCTCTTTTAATGGCACCTCTCATCCCATCAATTGCTGGTGTTAGCTCAAGTTGTGCACCAAGTGCAGAGAGAAGTTTTCTACGCTCTAAGCTCATAGATTCAGGCATTGTAAGTATAAGTTTTATTCCTTTGGCAGCACAGATACTTGCTAATGCAATTCCTGTATTGCCACTGGTGGGTTCAATAACTGTGCTGTTTTTATTGATGACACCACGTTTTAAAGCCTCTTCAATCATATTTTTTCCAATTCTATCTTTTACAGATCCTCCTGGATTCATAAATTCACATTTGCCTAAAATTGTACAACCGCTCTCTTTACTTGCAAAGTTTAGTTTTACAAGAGGTGTTTTTCCAATCAGTTCAGATATATCATTTGCTATATTCATTGACTTCTATACTCCTTTTCTTTTTATGGTACAATAACTTATGGCAAAAATAGATAAGATAAAAGAGTTTATAGGTTTTTTAAAAGCAATTTTTGTCACTTTGATTGTAATAGATACCTCATTAATCGCTTGGATATTTAAAAACTTTCAAAATGAACTAACTTGGAAATTAAATATTGTGGTAGGATTAATTTTACTATTAAGTTTAATACATAGTAATTTTATTTGTTAAAATATTGGAAGAGATAAAAAGATTAGAGGATTTGTAAATATGGTGGCACTTGTTTTATCATTAATCATTGGAATCAGTTTGTTGCTTTTTATCATATATAAAATTGAAAAGTTTCAAGTTTAATATTATGGTGTTATAACTCCAGTAACAGGTCCATTTGTGGAGTGAAGAATGATTGTTCCATGGCGGTTGCTTTGCATTTGCAGAAGAAGGTGTTGAAGAGTTGGTTCTATTGAAGGGGTAAACCACTTGTTATTGCTGATTGCAACCATATATTTTGGATCTCCCTCGAAAAGTTTATCACTGGTAGCTTCATAACAGATCGCATTTCTAAACTTTTTTCCAACCATTTTAAAGTCACTAACCTCTCTTGCTGTGGCATAGTCACTTGCCCCATCAAAAAAGAGATCGTTTATCCATTGACCCATCCACTTTGGAAGAGGAACCTCCTCTCCAAATGGAACTAAAACTACTTTATGCATAACCCTTACTTTTCCATTTTGAAAAAGGTATGTTGAGTTATAAGACTCTCCATTCTCTGCATAAAGAGCACCAGTTATGATAGTAATTTTTTTACTTAAATCTAGTAGTTTTTTCATTAACTCTATCTCATAGTTCAGGTATAGAGGGAAGGCACTCTCTGGTAATATTACAGCCTCTTTTTTATTCTTTATGCCATTTTGAATTGCTTTTATATTTAGCTCTACAATTGGGTTAAGATATCTTGGATCCCACTTTTTATCTTGATCAATATTTGTATTTATTAAGTCGATAGTCGATAGATGATAGTCGATAGATATATCTTTTTGCTGATGAAATGATAGTAAAATCAGTAGTAAGAATATGTATTTTACTTTTTGTTTTATCATTATAAAGAGGGTAAGAGATAGAAGAATTATCCACAATTGCCAAATATGAACACCTAAAACTGAATCTGTAAACATTAAAGCAGGGCGAAACCAGTCAAAACCAAATGGGTGAAAGTATTCAACTAAACCTATAGCAACTGCTCGAAGTAGAGTATTCTCAAAGATAGCTATCAATCTAAAAATGGTTCCTAATATTAGTCCAACCCCTAAAATAACAAATGGAACCATCCAGCTTAGATCATAGTAACGAAAACTAAGCCCTATCCAGTAAAACCAAAAGATTGCTGTAAAAAAGCCACTCCAAAACATCTCTCTTGGAGATAGTTTAAGCCAAAAATAGAGTGCTGTAATGCCAAATAGTGCCTGAACCCAAGGCAAATGGATACCAAAGTAGTGCATATATATGAAGGCAGAGGCAAAAAGTGAAGAAAAAAAGCCTAAACTTATTGTAGTAGTGCTAAAATACGCAAGTAAATTTTTCATATTAAAGGATGACATATGCAACCGGCTGAACAAGGTAATATTTTGGCTTCATTGTTTCCACTTTTAGTTTTGTTTGCAATCTTCTACTTTTTAGTGATTCGTCCTCAGCAAAAGCAGGCGAAACAGCACAAAGAGATGGTTGCTTCTTTAAAAAAAGGTGATAAAATCGTTACCACAGGCGGTTTAATTGCCGAAGTGGTTAAACCTGAAGAGGATTTTATCAAAGTCAAGCTTAATGACGAAACTATTGTTAAAATTGTTCCAGATTATGTAGCAAGAAAGATTGAGGATGAAGCTTAATTATCGTGTAATTATCTTTATAGCTGCAGCAATTTTTGGGTTGGCGCTCTCTGCGCCAACTCTTGTTGGCTTAAACGGTCCAAAAATTACACTGGGTCTTGATCTTCAGGGTGGATTGCATATGCTTCTTGGGGTTGATACTGATGAAGCAATCAAATCCAAAATAAAATCTTTGGCATCATCTATAAAGTATGCCGCTGAAGATGAAGATCTAATTATTGATGAATTCAAAGTTAAAGATGGCAAGGTTCTTTTTGAACTGCTTGATAAAGATGATATGCCTAAAATGGATGAAATCTTAAAAAAGATAGAGGGTATAGCAGTTCAAAAAGATGGGCTTAAATATAGTGTTTCATTAACACCTAAAGAGGTT
>CAZGCF010000186.1:0-3482 GCA_964524095.1 uncultured Campylobacterales bacterium
TATTTTCTAGAGGCATAATCTGCAAAATCTTTTCTCTTGAATACGGCCATGTCAACTTTGATCCTGGATCAAAAAGTATGCTCTCCTCACCATTATCAATTAAATAGACATGACATTGAAAAGGATCGCCTTCTAAAATATGCCCAACCCACCAAACTTTAGGCGCTATCTCAACTGGTTCTTTGTAATACTTTGAAAGTTCCATGTATTTTTCCCTTGGGGTCAAATAGTGCGATTATAAAATTTTACTTAAATATTCTCGTTATCATATAATATTCTAAATTAAATAGAAATAAAAGTTATGTCTAGTAGTTGAGTGTGGTATTTTTGGTGATTTTTTCTTTTATAAGAAGAGAAGGAGAAGTTAGAATAGTTTAATTTTTAAACTTAAGTGTCAACGCCTTATAATCTTTTAGAGTCTTTTCCAACTTCTCAATAAATATGTCTGGTGCATATACAAGTAGTTCTTCAATCTTTTCAAACTTTGTAATTTTTTTATCTAACTCGCTTTTATCTTTGCATAGTTGAGATATAAGCATACTTTTCTCCTCTTCGGTAAGAGTTTTTAAAATATATTTTAAAAACTTTTTTCTACCTGTTGGAGTGTCATCAAAGAGTAGCTGTTCTGGAATATCTAAAACGTGAGCTATATATGGAATAAGCTCAATTTTGATTCCGATTCTACCATTTAGGTAGGCGTAAATAGATTTTTCTGATGGAACTTCTCCGGTACTCTTAAGCTTAGGCTCAAGCTCTCTAAGTCTTTTTACAAACTCTTTTTTTGAAATCTTCTTTTCTCTTATATATTTATTTATTACTTCAAATACTTCCATTGAATTGTTCTCATTTTTTTAAAATTTCCAAAGATATTGTATATTTTTTGTCCATATTATTTTAAGAATTTTTATATTTAATTTCTTTTTTTTATAGAAAAGTAGATTAAATCAAGAAAGATTTATATATTCAACTCAACATTTCTTTTTTACTTAAATATTAATACTAATATAAAACTTTGATTTTATAAAAAAAATATAGAATTTAAAAATATATAAAAAGGATTTAGTTCAATTTTATTTATGATATATGTAAATTGTTTTTATGTATAATTAATAGTACAACTGATAAAATTAACAATAACCAATTGACTATTTGTGGACGGTTAAGAACATATATAGTTAAAACCAAGAAAGGAAGAATTATTATGTATAGTTATTTTATGCCTACTGTTAACATTATGGGGATCGGTTGTCTGTCTCAATTGGGTGAACAGGCAAAAATTTTGGGTGGAACAAAGGCTCTATTGGTTACAGGTAAGAGTAGAAGAAACTCTGAAATGGTAGTTAAACTATTAAAAGAGAGTGGAATAGATAGTGTCATATACTCTGATGTTCAGCCAAATCCAACAGTTAAGAATGTGCATGATGGCGTTGATCTCTATAAAAAAGAGAATTGCGATATTATTGTAGCTCTTGGAGGGGGAAGCCCGATCGATTGCGCAAAGGGGATCGGTTTAGTGGCAACAAATGGTGGATCAATTAAAGATTATGAAGGTTTAGATAAGTCTAAAAAGCCAATGCCACCATTTATTGCAGTTAATACTACAGCTGGAACTGCTAGTGAAATGACTAGATTTACTATTATTACCGATACTGATCGTCAAGTAAAAATGGCAATAGTCGATTGGCACGTTACTCCAAATGTCTCTTTTAATGATCCGGAGTTGATGGTAAGTATGCCGGCTCACTTAACTGCTGCGACGGGAATGGATGCTTTAACTCATGCAATAGAGGCTTATGTTTCTACAATTGCTACTCCAATTACAGACTCTTCAGCGTTGAAAGCTATTGAGCTGATTAGTAAATATCTGCGTCCTGCGGTTGCAAATGGTGAGAATATTGAGGCGCGTGATAAGATGGCTTATGCAGAGTTTTTGGCTGGAATGGCATTTAATAACGCTAGTTTAGGACATGTTCATGCTATGGCTCATCAGTTAGGTGGTTTTTATGATCTGCCTCATGGTGTCTGCAATGCAATACTATTGCCACATGTTGAGAGATTTAATATGATCGCTTGTCCAGAGAGATTTGTAGATATTGCCATTGCAATGGGTGAGAATGTAGATGGATTATCGACAGTTGAGTCTGCTGAAAAGGCATTGAAGGCGATTCAAAGATTGGCTAAAGATGTAGGTATTCCATCAGGTTTAAAAGAGTTGAATGTAAAAGAGAGTGATTTACCAATCTTGGCAGAAAATGCGTTAAAAGATGCTTGCGGTTTGACAAATCCACGTAAAGCTACCAAAGAGGATATTATTGAGATCTATCGTCAGGCTATGTAGTTAATATGTGGTTTAAGTTGATAAGCTTAGTTATCTCATTTGTATGTATATTTAAAGCTATTATAGGGCTTCTGTTTCATAAAAAGTTTTATGTTTGGGATAGAAAGCAGTATGCCTCAAAGAGTTTGCCTTTGAGTCTCTTAATATTTATTCCTTATGGCGTAGGGATTGTGGTAACAACTTGGTATGCTACCATTTTCCACTATGTCGATTATGGATGGATTGTAACTTTAATAGTATCTATTGCTTCAGTTAAGCTATTTGCAATTCTGTTTAAGTGGAAAATTAGTTCATCTGCTTTTGTTCGTTTTATAGATCAGGGTGGATGGAGATTGTGGGCAGTAGATATATTTGTATTGCTGTTGGGTATAATCTTTTTGCTGTTAGCTCTATTTGTATATTCTTAGTTTTAAAAAGGAGAGGTTCTCCTCTCCTTTTTGGGCTGTTACTGGTTTAGCTCTTTATTTAGTCTTTGTTGTGCTTTGTATGCTTTAAACTCTTCATAGAGAAGTTCGGTATCTTTAGGATCTGTTATATCTGCCTCTTTAGCTGATAGTGAGATAATCTTTTTTACCTTTTCAGGATCAAGTACTACAACTGAGCATACTTTATATTTGTTTTCAGCTGTGCGGAAAATTTTATGAGTAACAGGGTAGCTACCTTGAACATTCTGTTTTACCAACTGTTTAAATGTCTTTTCATAGCTAGAGCTGTTTCTCTCTTTTTTAGAAGTTCTTACTCTGCTTTTGTGCCCTTCCATTAATGAGGCTATTTTTACTTCAAGAGAGTTGGCCAATTTAGTTCTTGCATCTGCATCGGCTATATCTTTGGCAAAGTCTGTGTCTGATATAGTGCTAGCCTCTTCACAAGAGCACTCTGCAAACCCTCCTGTTTTTATATATTTGTTTGTATAGTCGTTACAAAAATCTACCCAAGGGAAAGATACTTCTACATTTTTTGTATCTGCTTTTTTTGGTTGATTGGAACCGCAACCAGTGAATGAAACACATACCCCTACTATGGTTCCTAATAGCAACCCTTTTTTTAAGATTTTGTGCATTATATGACTCCTTATCTAAGTTTATGCGATTGTTTACGAAAATCATAACAAAAAATGGTAACAAATTAAATTAAAAAATTAGAT
>CAZGCF010000187.1:0-3480 GCA_964524095.1 uncultured Campylobacterales bacterium
ATGTAGTCAAATGATCTTTGAAATCCAAGTAAATATCGTTTAGTAAAACATCGTTTATAGAGCTTCTTTCTAAAAAAAGTTCATTAAAAAATGAAAATATAAAGTTACTATCTTTAAAAAAGTGGACAAACTCACTACTTATACCAAGTTTACTTACATCTATCTCTTTTAAACTATTGAAAAGATAGCTTTTTCTTAAAGTGGAATCTATAAATTTTCTTTCATCTACTACAACAATTTTGCTAAAAAATTCTCCAATTGTGTAGTATTTATCCAAAAACTGATCATTTCTTGTTTCAAGCCATCTACGAATCTGTCTGCTTGTGGTAAAAACTTTTAATTTCACAATCTTTGCCTTTAGATGATCTTAAAATATTTGCAACATAAGTATATCAATAATCTTTTAAATTATCTATCTATATAGCAAAACTATAAAGTGCTTGAAAAAGAGAATATGGTTAATAAAGATTTATAATAATTAATATAATGAATTTATTTACAAGCAAAAATAGCAAAAATTAATTTTTATTGTAGTATAGTTATGTTTTTAAATTTATTTTATGAGGGCATATATGAGAGAGTTTTTTAAATCATCACTTTTTTTTAAAATGATTGTTGTTCCATTGCTTATAATGGTAACTATTGCTTCTGGAATTTTGATTTATCTTAATAGTTTTGCAGATGAGTTGGTCAATAAAAAAGCGAGTGAATATGCAAATAATGTACTTAAATCATATATAACATTTTCAAAAAGTTCCATAGAGAAGGGGCAGAGACACTCATTTCAAGAGGTTATAGAGGGGCTTAAAACAATTGATGGTGTAAAAGATGTTTTTGCTAACAGCAGAGATGGGCTTATGATGTATAAAATAGGTGAAAAGAGTGTCGGTTTACCTTTTGTACGAAAAGATGGAAAGTTTTTCAATCCAAATCTGAAATATTTTGATCAAACAAATGGTCTATGGATGAGAAACGACTGGTTTTATAAAAATATTAAAGACTCAAAAATTACTGAGTGTATGTACAAAAAAATACATCCTAAAGATAGAAATTGCGGAAGATGTCACTATGAGTTACCAAAAAATCTGAAGTTTAACAAAAAAAGAATAGCTTTTAAAAAAGATGGTAACTATATTACAGCATACTATAATTTGCCAGTAGATTAAAATTGCATAAAGTGCCATACACATTGGGAGAAAGGAGAAAGCGGAGGTTATTTAGGCGTTAAAATAGATCTTACTCCAGAAAAAGAGAAGATGATGAAGATGATCGACACTTTTAAAAATGCTTTGATAATTTTCATTTTAGTAGTTATTCTGATTTTTCTATTTAATGCATTAAATGAAAAGAAGAAACTATTTACAATGGCTGTAACAGATAGTTTAACAGGGCTACATAATCGTTACTATTTAAGTGAAATATCACGTAAAAAACTATCTAAATCTAAGCGTTACAATTACCCAATATCTGTAGTATATATGGATATTGATTATTTTAAAAAGATTAATGATACATATGGACACGATGTAGGTGATTTAATATTGAAACATTTTGCTTCTCATCTAAAAAACTCAGCAAGAAAAAGAGATATTGTTTTTAGATTGGGAGGAGAAGAGTTTTTTATTTTAATGCCATTTATTAATAAAAAAGATGCGTGTAGTATTATTAAAGATATAAAAGAGTCTTTAAAAGATGGAGATAGGTGTATATCTATTGATGGAGAAAAGATCTACTACACCTTTAGTGCAGGTATTGCTGATACAACAGAGACAGGATTTAATCTCAATAATTTAATGAAAGTAGCAGATGAGAGGCTTTATAAAGCAAAAATAACTGGACGTGATAGAGTTATATGTTGATAATTTAGGTTGCAAACATTATATAAACTTTGCAAATTTTAATCAATCCTTTGCTACCATTTTGTAATCTTTATGTTAAGGTGGAACCGTATGGAGATCAATACATTTGAGAAGATGCAAAAAAAGGCTGTAAAAAAGAGTCAAACCGACTTTTTGCGTCTTGGGTTTTCTCTAGTTTTTATGGTCATAGTTTTATTGGCCACGTGGAATAAAATACCAGGAAATCCATTTCTTGCAGTTGCCGCACTTTTTGGTGCATATATGGCAATGAATATAGGTGCTAACGATGTAGCAAACAATGTTGGACCAGCAGTTGGTTCTAAAGCATTAACAATGATGGGAGCTATTGTTATAGCTGCAATTTTTGAGTCTGCTGGTGCTCTAATTGCTGGTGGTGATGTTACTGGTACAATTAAAAAAGGGATCATAGACCCAATGGCATTTACCCATCCTGATCATTTTGTGTGGGCGATGACAGCCGCACTGTTATCAGCGGCACTTTGGCTCAATCTTGCTACATATCTTAAAGCTCCTGTCTCTACTACTCACTCAATTGTTGGTGGTGTAATGGGTGGCGGTATTGCTGCGGCTGGAACTTTTGGCATAGTCTCTTGGGGTACAATGGGTAAAATTGCGGCAAGCTGGGTCATATCTCCAATTTTAGGTGGTTTGATTGCTGCAGCTTTTTTATATGCGATTAAAAAGACAATTGTCTATAAAGAGAATACTAAAGAGGCGGCAATGAAGCTGGTTCCGCTCTATGTTGCTGTAATGGGATGGGCTTTCATAACATATGTGATTTTAAAAGGTATTAAACATATTGTTAAACTTGGATTCCCAACAGCGGCAGGTTTGGGCTTTGTAGGTGCTATAGTTATATTTTTTCTTGTAAAAGCTACTATTGTAAAGTATGCAGACTCTCTTGATAATGAGAGAGAAAGTATAAACCGTCTTTTTACAATTCCTCTAATTTTTGCGGCGGCACTTCTAAGTTTTGCACATGGTGCAAACGATGTTGCAAATGCAGTTGGACCTTTAGCAGGTATATATGATGCTTTAACTAATGCTGTTGTCTCTACAAAAGCGGCTATTCCTCTTTGGGTTATGATAATTGGTGCTGTAGGTATCTCTCTTGGTCTTGCACTATATGGTCCTAAGCTAATTAAAACAGTGGGTAGTGAGATTACTGAGCTTGATCAAATTAGAGCATTCTCTATTGCATTGGCTGCCGCTATTACTGTTATTATTGCTTCTCAGCTTGGTCTTCCTGTAAGCTCAACTCATATTGCTTTGGGTGGAGTTTTTGGTGTTGGTTTCTTGCGTGAATGGTTGGATCGAACACAAAGACTTGAGTATCGCATAAAAGAGGAGGAGGATAAGCTTAAAGAGTTAGAGTCTAAACTAACAGCTTTTCAAAATGAGCTTAAGACAGTAGAGTCAAAAGATAGAAAGACACAAGAGGATTATGAGAGAATAGTATATCTGTTTAAAGTGATAAATGAGTATGAAAAGCGCATTAAAAAAGAGAATAAAGCACTTAAAAATGTATATAAAACAAAATATGTACAGAGAAATGCAGTCAAAAAGATAGTTGCGGCTTGGATCATAACTGTACCAGCGG
>CAZGCF010000188.1:0-3478 GCA_964524095.1 uncultured Campylobacterales bacterium
ATACTTTTTAAACAAAACTCTTCATACATCAAAAGAGATAACCAATGGAATGAAGAGTAGAGGATTTTTTAATGATTGAGTTAAAAGATGTATCATTTGATCATATAGACTTTAAAGGGCAGAGAAAAGAGTTGTTACGTGACATCTCTTTCTCTATAGAAGAGGGGGAGAGGGTTGTTCTACTTGGAATTAACGGAAGTGGAAAGTCAACACTCTTGAAGATAATGGATGCTCTCATCTTTCCTCAAAAGGGTGAGCTTTTTTACCGTGGTGAAAAGATAGATAAGAAGAGTATTAAAAAGTTATCTAAAAGCTTTAGAAAGGATGTTGTATTTTTGATGCAAGATCCAAATATGCTGCTTTTTAATGCAACAGTTAGAGAGGAGATAGAGTTTGGTTTAAGGGAGTTTGGATTTGATAATATTGAAGATCGTGCTGAAGAGATAGCAAAAAAGTTCTCTTTGACAAAATACCTTGATACACCACCATTCTTTCTTAGCGGAGGAGAGAAGCAAAGAGTTGCATTGGCTGCCATCTTAGCTGTTGAGCCAAAACTGCTTTTGATGGATGAACCTACATCAAGTCTTGATCCTGTAACAACAGCGTGGCTTGTAGAGTTGATTGATGAGCTTGAGATTACAACTGTTACATCTACTCATAACCTATCTCTTGCTTCAGAACTTGGCGATAGAGCATTGGTTTTAAGTCATGATCATAGACTGCTTTATGATGGAGATTTAAAGACTCTTTTAGATAGAAAAGAGTTGATGATAGAGGCAAGGTTAATGCACCGTCATAAGCATCGTCATGACGGTGTAGAGCATTCACATTATCATATTCACGATTGGTAGTGATTTAACGCTGTAATGGCATTCCCATACCCCTTCCTTTTGGGTGTTTAAAACCTTGTGGTGGGAATGTGTCGAACATATAAGATGCTATTGCTTTTAGCTCATCTTTTGTAACTGCACCTTTTTGTGATGGCATAACTCCAAATCGTCTGATTGAAGGACATAAAGCCTTCTCTTTAGATGGGTTGTGTGCATAATCAACAATAAAAGCTATGGCATCAGCTTTATTTGGATATTTTTGTTTTACATGAAACATTACTCCTAGAGCTGGTGGTGCAACCATTTGTGAGCGTTGCTCTGGTGTAGGTCTTGTTGGTATGTGACAAATTGCACATTTTTGCTCGAATAGTGTTTTGCCATCTGCTGCGAATAGAGATGCTCCTAAGACTAAAGAGAGTGCTGAATATCTAATAAGATTTTTCATAAAATGATCCTTTATTCAAAATTTTAGAAGAGTATTATATCTTTAAAAGGTGAACAAAAGATGAAATATTTCGCTAAAATAGAGTAGAGTCAAAATTTTTTATGGAGTAGGTATTTGAAATTAAAAATATTTCTACTTGAGGATGATATTGAGTTAAGCGATACTATAGTACAGTTTTTATCTGCTAACAGTTTTGAAGTGGTACAGAGTTTTGATGCAGAAGATGCCATTGCAAAACTTTATGAAGAGAATTTTGATCTACTCCTGCTTGATATAAAAGTTCCATTAAAAAGTGGAATAGATCTTTTAAGAGAGATTCGCAAAGATGGAAATGAGACTCCAGCAATATTTATTACATCTTTGCATGGAATAGATGATGTTACTCGTGGTTTTGAAGCAGGGTGTGACGATTATATTCGCAAACCATTTGCTCTAAAGGAGCTTCTTGCTCGCATAGAGGCTGTAATAAAAAGGCGTTATAAAAGTATTGATACTGTAGTTAAAATAGATGATAGATGCAGTTTTGATACGCTAAATTTTATACTCAAAGTTGATGGGAAGAGGGTGCCTCTAAAACCGAAAGAGGCTAAGTTGTTGGCACTTTTTCTTCAAAATCAAAATAAGCCTTTAACAAAAGAGGAGATTTTCAATAATATCTGGGACTATAATGAGACTCCAAATGAGGGGAGTTTAAGAACATTTGTAAAAGTTTTACGAAAATATTTAGGGAAAGATCGTATAGAAACTATAAAAGAGGTTGGGTATAGATATGTTTCCAAGTGAAAAGCGAAGTTTAAGACGCTTTCTTGCTATCTATATTTTATCTACTCTCATACTTATATCGGTTGGATTGAGCATATTTTACCACTATGAGATTCATCGCATTTATGATCACCAATATGAGATGCTAAAAGTAAAGAGTGATATTATTAAATCGAAACTTCATGAACTTCATGCAAATCTTTGGGGAGAGTTGAAGTATCCTGTAATAAAAGGTATTAAGAGTGCTGTTTATGATATTGAGAGAAACTACTTAATAGGTGATTTCAAACCCAAAAAGGTTGAGTGGAGTAGAGATCTTTGGCAGTATGAAGATAAAATTTATCATAGAACTGAAGTCTATCCTTACTATATAGGTGCTGCTACAATTGTAACAGCGGCACCTATTGATTATAGACCTGTATATGCACTTAAAACTAAAATAGCAGTAGCACTTTTTTTGAGTCTGCTTTTTGCAGTTTTTATTGCTAAATGGCTTGGAAAACTATTCTTAGCTCCTGTTCATAATACTATGGAGTTAATAGATCGATTTATTAAAGATACTACACATGAACTAAATACTCCAATTAGTACAATTTTAACCAATGTTGAACTTTTTAAGAGTATGCATCCGGAGTTTGAGGGTAGCGAAGAGCTTAAAAGAGTTGAGATGGCATCTGGAAGATTGAGTAGAATTTATGATGACCTTGTGTATATGCAGTTTAAACATCAGCGACATAGAGATGTTGAGTCTGTAAACTTTTCAGAGTTATTAAGAGAGAGATTGACTTTCTATAAAACATTAG
Organism: uncultured Campylobacterales bacterium; assembly: GCA_964524095.1. Taxonomy (GTDB): domain Bacteria; phylum Campylobacterota; class Campylobacteria; order Campylobacterales; family Hydrogenimonadaceae; genus Hydrogenimonas. The sequence goes on from CAZGCF010000188.1 coordinate 2,841, forward strand.
CTGAAAGAAGAGGTATAAAGATAGAGATAGATATTGAAGATGGTGTTATACTAAATATTGATAGAGAGGATGCTGTTAGGCTTATAGAGAATCTTCTCTCAAATGCAGTTAAATATACACAGCCAAAAGGAGTCATTACAATAAAACTTGATAAAAAAAGTTTCATGGTTGAAGATAGTGGAATAGGTATGAGTAAAGATGAGGTAATAGAGTCAACAAAACGTTTTTTCAGAGCAAACAGAAGTGAGGGAGGTTTTGGTTTAGGCTTAAATATAGTCAAAGAGATTGTAGATTTTTATGGTATAAAGTTTGAGATTGTAAGTGAAAAAAATGTAGGAACAAAGGTGAGTCTTATATGGCAAGAGTAGTTTTGAGTTTTATTCTTATATTGCAAGTTGTTGCTGTTGAGGGTAGTGAATTTCAAAAATGTTTAGTCTGTCATGAAAATAGTGCTCCACCTTTAGCAATGGTATATAGGCGATATTTGATGCTATATAGTTCAAAATCTATAATTAAAGAGAGGATGATAGAGTTTTTAACTGCACCTTCAAAGAAAAAAAGCTCTATGCCAGAGGGGATGAAGAGACGTTTCTATCCAGAAAATCATCCTAAATATTGTTTAGATGAGATTAAAAAGT
>CAZGCF010000189.1:0-3457 GCA_964524095.1 uncultured Campylobacterales bacterium
TTACGTTAAAAATTATAGCACACTATTGTGTCAAAGCTATATTATGAAAATAGATTAATATTTTATATACATTACGATATAATTATAGACGACTATTAAAGCAGTATTAGCTGTATGCAAAGGATTTAAAAGTGCCAAAAAGATTTCTATTTACTTCTGAATCGGTAACAGAGGGGCATCCGGATAAAATGGCTGATCAGATCAGCGATGCCATTCTTGACTACATTATAGAGCGTGATCCAAATGCTAGAGTAGCATGTGAAACTCTTCTTTCAAACGGTTTTTGTGTAATAGCAGGAGAGCTTAAAACAACAACATATGCACCAATGCAAGATATTGCTAGAGAAGTTGTTCGTGAGATTGGATATACTGATGCTCTTTATGGCTTCGATTATAGATCGGCTGGGGTTTTAAATGGAGTAGGGGAGCAGTCTCCAGATATTAATCAGGGCGTTGATCAGAGCAGTGGTGATATTGGAGCAGGTGATCAAGGTTTAATGTTTGGCTATGCTTGTAAAGAGACTCCAACTTTGATGCCTCTACCTATCTATCTTGCTCATCGCTTGACAGAGGGGTTGGCAAAAGCTAGGAAAGATGGAACTTTGCCATTTTTAAGACCAGACGGTAAGGCACAGGTTACTGTAGAGTATATTGATGGTAAACCACATAAAGTAAAGACTATTGTAGTCTCTACACAGCATGATCCTGATGTTTCACAAGAGAGACTCAAAAATGCTATTATTGAAGAGCTTATATATAAGGTAATTCCAGAAGAGTTAATAGATGATAATATTGTCTATCATATCAATCCAACTGGAAGATTTGTAATTGGTGGACCACAAGGCGATGCAGGCTTAACTGGTCGAAAAATTATTGTTGATACTTATGGCGGAAGTTGTCCACACGGTGGAGGAGCTTTCAGTGGAAAAGATCCGACAAAAGTTGATAGAAGTGGAGCATATGCCGCTAGATATGTAGCTAAAAACCTTGTTGCATCTGGTGTTTGTGAGAAGGCAACTATTCAAATAGCGTATGCTATTGGGGTTGTTGAGCCAGTTTCGATCATGGTTGACACACATGGAACAGGTAAAGTTCCAGAAGAGGATATTGAAAAGATGATCAAAGAGGTTTTTGATTTAACTCCAAAGGGAATAATTGAAACATTAGATCTGTTAAGACCAATTTATCGTAAAACTGCTGCGTATGGACACTTTGGGCGTGAACTTCCTGAATTTACGTGGGAAAAAACGGATAAAGTTGACGCAATTAGGAAGAGTCTGGGATTGTAAATATACTATTTAAATATCTTTTAAAAATGTTGTGATATAGTACGGATGATTAAATTTTAAAAAGGAGTTTGAAATGGCTGTATTGATTACTGATACTTGTATTAACTGTGGTGCTTGTATTGATGAGTGTCCAGTAGAAGCAATCGTTGATGATGAGGATAATCCAACAGGAGAAGAGATCTACTATGTCTATCCTGATAAATGTGTTGAGTGTGTAGGATACCACGATGAGCCTGCATGTGCAACTGCATGTCCAACAGAGGGATGTATTGTATGGGATGCATGTGTTGATGGTGTAACTTGTCGTGATGATGTATCAGCAGATGCTCGCTCAGAACATCAGCCGGTTGTAGAGTAATTTTATAGAGGAGTTTATGCTCCTCTATCTTCTTTATCTGTTTAATTTCTTCTTTTAAAATATCTTAAACAACTTTTCTGTATAATTGCACCCATTTTAATTATAATTGGAGAGATTCTAATGGAGCAAACGCTTTCTATTATTAAACCTGATGCTGTTAAGAAGGGTGTTATTGGTAAAATCATTGATCGTTTTGAGAGCAATGGTCTTCGTATTGCTGCTATGAAAAAAGTTCAGTTGAGCAAAGAAGATGCTTCTGAGTTTTATGCTGTGCATAAAGAGCGACCATTCTTTGGAGAGCTTGTTGAGTTTATGACAAGTGGTCCAGTAGTTGTTATGGTTCTTGAAGGTGAGAATGCAGTAGCAAAAAATCGCGAATTGATGGGTGCTACCAATCCAAAAGAGGCGGCTCCTGGAACAATAAGAGCTGATTTTGCAGAGAGTATTGATGCAAATGCTGTTCATGGAAGTGACAGTTTAGAGAATGCAAAAATTGAGATTGCATTTTTCTTTGCAAAAAGAGAGATTGTTTAAGTTATTGAATGCAAATTTTACTGCGTAAAATCCGAGAGACAGAAAATCGATTTGAGATAAGAGTTGATGAGATAAGTTGTAGCGGATATTTTTGGCGCAGTGGAAAACATAAAGCAGAAATTGAAGGTAGGATTCAAGGAAATATCCCACTCTGCTGTGACAGATGTGGGGAAGAGTACTTTGAAGAGATAGATGAGACATTCCATATAGAGGTAATTGATCAGCCGCTTAAGGTGACAGATTGCCTTGATGTGATAGAATGCTTAGATGGAATTGTCGATTTTGACATGATATGTAGAAGTGAGATAGCTTCTATACAGAGTGAATATCATCTATGTAAAAGATGTAATGAGATAGATGAGTTTGAAGTAGAGTATTAACATTAAGGAGAAATAATTATGGCAGTACCTAAGAGACGTAACAGTAAAACAAGAGCGGCAAAACGCAGAACACACTATAAGTTAACTCTTGCTAGACCAGTAAAAGATAAAGATGGCACTTGGAGAATGCCTCATCGTATGAACAAATTTACAGGTGAATATAAAGCGTAAATGGTTCGTATAGCTATTGATGCAATGGGTGGTGACTTTGGTCACTATCCAATTGTAGAAGGGGCAATTTTTGCTCTTAAACAGAAAAAATTTCTTCCAATATTAGTTGGTGATGAATCAAAAATTGCACCTCTCATCCCAAAAAAGTATAAAAATAAGATCGAGATAGTTCATTGCACTGATGTAATAGCAATGGATGAACATGCAACTGATGCATTAAAGCGTAGAGACTCTTCTATATATGTTGCAGTTGATTTGGTTCGTCAAGGTAAAGCAGATGCTGTAGTCTCTGCTGGTCACAGTGGTGCAACTATGAGTTTGGCTACACTTAGGATTGGTCGTATTAAAGGTATATCACGTCCTGCAATTGCAACATTTATGCCAACTTCACAAAAAGGTAAGCAGACAATAGTACTTGATGTTGGAGCAAATATAGATTGTGATGCAGAAAACCTATTTCAGTTCGCTGTTATGGGTGATGCATATGCCAATAAGGTACTAGGTTGTGCAAAAGCAAAAGTTGGACTTCTCTCAAATGGAGAAGAGGCTACCAAAGGTAATGAAGTAACTAAAGCGGCTTATACCCTAATAAGTCAACTAGACAGCTTTGTGGGTAATGTTGAAGGCGGAGATATATTTAATGGCTCAGTCGATGTAGTAGTTTGTGATGGTTTTGTATATGCGTATAGATCTGTGTGGTCTCCAGTGAACTATGTCCCAATAAA
>CAZGCF010000190.1:0-3415 GCA_964524095.1 uncultured Campylobacterales bacterium
ATTTTGAATACTTTCTTCATCGATTATTAATTCATTCATATTAAACCTCTTTATTCATAAACATTGCACCACTCTTCAAAATTCAAAAGGCTCCAGATGAAAAGTCTTCTGTTTTGCTGTCCATTTAAATGCTCTAATATCAACTTTTGAGTAGCATCTTTGTCCATATATTTGTATATTTTTGCATTATTATTTAAAAGCTTTGTTTTCACAAACTCTATGCTTTCACCTTTGAACCAACTGTTGTCTGGAGAACTAAAACCTTGTTTAACCGCTTTGTGAATATCATCTGGGATGTACTTACTCATTGCTTTACGTAAAATGACTTTACCATCATTTGTTTTTTGTATCTTTCCTATCTCGTTTTCATCCATTCTTTTTACATCTTCTAAATTTCCAAGTTTTAAACCTACAGGGATCTTTTGGGCAAAATCAACTAGATCATTATCTAAAAATGGAACTCTTGTCTCAAGTGAATGAGTCATAGATAACTTATCTTCTACTACTAGTAAACCGTGAAGAAATGTTTTAGCTTCAAAGTAAAGTGAAAAATTTATGTAATCTTCTGCAGTTGCACTAGAAACAGTGTTAGTTGCTATTTTTTTAATGCCACTGCTATTTAGCAATACTTCTTTAAATATATCTCTTGTCCAAACATCTTTTACTTCATCCCACGTTGGATTAAAGATATTTTTTATCTCTTTGTTTGGAATAAGTCTTTTCCAAAACTTGTAATATTTGTCTATGTAATCATCAAAATTTTTATTATTTACAGCACGGTAATACCTCCAAGGGTAACCTGCAAAAAGTTCATCTCCACCTGCACCGCTAAGTACTACCTTGACAAACTTAGATGCTAGTTTTGCGGCATAATAGTTAGGGTAACTTTGTCCGACTCTTGGCTCTTCAAGATGATAAGCAAAATTTGGTAAACATCTTTCCATATCTCCAGATTTTAAAACCATCTCATAATGCTCTGTCTTAAAAAGATAAGACATATACTCTGACTTTGCTCTCTCATCAAAGCTAAGTTCTAAACCGCTGGCACTGTTTAAATCGAAACCCACTGTGAAAGTATTTAGAAAGTTTGCATTTGAATTGTCAGCATTGGCTCTAAAATGATTTGATGCAATAGCTGTGATAGATCCGCTATCCATTCCACCACTTAGGTAGCTACCTACTTTTACATCTGCAACCAATTGCCTTTTTACTGCTTGGTTAAATAGTCTATCAAGCTCTTCAATGTATTCTCTTTCATCTTTGATCTGTAAAGGACTACTAAAATCAAAATCCCAATATTTAGTTGGCAATAGTTGAGAGTCTGGATGAACAGAATTAAGTTCAATTTCAATGTAATGCCCAGCTTCTAATATCTTTATATCTTGCCATAATGTTTTATTGGTAAAAATATTTTGAAATGTAAAATACTCTAAAAGAGCCTTTTTATCTAACTCACTTTTATACTCTGGATACTCTAAAATAGATTTAACTTCACTTGCAAAAATTAGAGTTTTTGCTGGTGTTAGTGTATAGTAGAGTGGTTTTATGCCGTATCTATCTCTTGCTAAAAAGAGTTTTTTTTTGAAGTTATCGTAAATAGCAAAAGCAAACATACCATTAAATTTATGAATAGACTCTATCCCCCATTCAATGTAGGCATATATTATAACCTCACTATCTGTACCTGTTTTAAATCGATGACCTAACTTCTCAAGTTCTCTTCTTAACTCTTTAAAGTTATATATTTCTCCATTATAAACAAGCCATATGTTTTTAGAGAGATCACTCATAGGCTGATGTCCGGCTGGAGTTGTATCGATAATAGCTAGTCTTCTATGTCCAAAGTAAAGATCCCAATCGTGACTATTTAACTCTCTTTGTAAAGCAGTATCTTCTATGTTTGGAAGTAAAGGTGATAGATGAGAAAATTGTCTCTCTCCGGCATTTTGAAAGAAAGATACTTTTTGTTGATGTTTTGTACCAGTATGAAAGAAGAGATGACCGGCATCATCTGGTCCACGATGGGCTATTTTGTCGGTCATTGCTTTTGCACACTTTATTTCAATAAATGGTCTCTCTAACGATACTGCTCCTACTATACCGCACATTTAAAAAACTCCTTTGGAGTTTTTGTGTTGGTGATTAGTGTTTGTAATACATTACCAACACTAACACCAATACCAATCACAAACACTCCCTAATACACTCAATAACATACTCAAACTCTTCATCACTCATCTCAGTATAGAGAGGTAGTGCTATGGAGAGTCTGTCAGCAGCATAACTCATTAAAAAATCTTCTTCACAAAGGTTATGCTTCGTTTTATAGTAATCAAGTGTATGCACAGCGTGTGTTCCTTGACGAGTTGCGATTCCTTTTTTTTCAAGTTTTTCCATAAAAATATTTCGCTTAATATTGATTTGATCAATCTTCTCTTTTGTCAAATTTGATATATCATTACCATCTGTAAATATACATACATATGACTGATAACCGTGTTTATAGCCATCTGGTATATATGGAGTTTGAAGCTCATAAAACTCTTTTAAAACATCATCATACTTTTTAGCTATCTTTCTTCGTCCATCCATAATATATTTTGCTTTTTTCATCTGACAAACTCCAAGAGCTCCCTGCATATCTGTCATTCTGTAGTTATAGCCTCTCATTGTAAAGTCAGGTAGTAAAGAGCCGCCTTTCTCTTTGTGGCGTTGTAAGTCTGACTTGCTTGCTCCATGATCTTTTAATTGAGAAACTATCTTTGCTATCTCATCATCATCTGTTATAAGCATTCCACCTTCACCGGTACAAATAGACTTTCTTGGATGAAACGAGAAGCATCCAACATCTCCAAAAGTACCTGAATGTTTATCTTCTATCCAACCATCAAATCCACAAGCAGAATCTTCTATAACTTTTAAATTATATTTTTTTGCTATTTGCATAATAGTGGGCATATTTGCACAAAGTCCAAAAAGGTTGACTGGCATAATAGCCTTTATGGAAGAATCTTTTTGAATTATCTCTTCTAGTAGTGATTCATTTATATTAAATGTTTTAAGATCAATATCGCAAAACACTACTTCAGCACCTGTATATTCAACAGCATTTGCTGAAGCAACATATGTAAATGAAGGAACTATTACTTAATCTCCTCTACCTATGCCCAAAGCTTCAAGCCCCAGATGAAGAGCAGTTGTGCAATTTGTAGTAGCGTGAGCATATCTACTTCCAGTAAATTCAGCAAACATTTTCTGAAACTCAGTAACATATGGACCTTGAACAACCCAACCTGTTTCAAGAGGTTTAACTATGTTCTCTTTTTCACACACACCTAAAACTGTTTTAGTAATAGGAATTTTCATTTTTAGTCTATTCCCTTCTCTTTTCTCCACTCAATTAGTTTACTAAAAC
>CAZGCF010000191.1:0-3404 GCA_964524095.1 uncultured Campylobacterales bacterium
CTAACACCAATTAATTGCGAGACTCTTGTGCTTGCACTCTCTGTGAGAAAGTCTCAACCCCATCTTAGGGGATGGGACTTCAGTCCCAAAAATTAGTTGGTGTTTCTATTGGTTAGATACTTAAGAGATTATTTTGGGGAGGATGAAACTATGATCGATAAAAGAGATGCTGTTCAAAAACTTTTTACTGCAAAGAGTTCAAGAGTAGATACAAACAGAGGTGATACTTACTACCAAAAACTTTATGAACAGTGTAAACAAAGAATAGAAAATCTCAAAAATATGGAGCCGTTTGGCGGTAATAAAGCTCAACTGCAAGATCTTTTGTCTGCAGAAGGGTGTGATCGGCGCGATTTTTTGAAATGGGTAAGCGCAACAACAGCAATGCTTATGTTGCCTAGCTTTTTTGAACCTCTTGTAGCAGAAGCTGCTGAAGTTATGAACAGAATTCCTGTTATCTGGATAGAGTTACAAGATTGTGCTGGAAACAGCGAAGCTTTGCTTAGAAGTGAAAAACCAAAAGTGGATGAGATTATTTTAGAGATTATCAGTCTGGAGTTTCACGAAACTCTAATGGCAGCAGCCGGACATCAGGCTGAAGCACAGATGCAAGATGCTATCAATACATTTAAAGGAAGGTATCTTCTGTTTGTTGAAGGCTCAATTCCTACGGCAATTGGCGGGTATTATGGAACGATTGGAGCTAGTGGAGAGACATTTGAAGAGCATTTGAAACGCTTATCGGCTGATGCTGGAGCAGTTGTTGCTGTTGGAAGCTGTGCAACATTTGGCGGAGTCCCTGCAGCAGCACCAAATCCAACCGGAGCAAAAGGGGTAATGGATATTGTCTCAGGCAAGCCTATTATCAATATTCCGGCATGTCCTGCAAACCCTGCAAATATGGTTGGAGTGATTTTGCACTATGTTCTAACAGGAGAGCTCCCTGAATTAGACTCTCTTCTTAGACCTAAGTTTGCATTTGGGTACCGCATACACGACACTTGTGAGCGACGTGTTCACTTTGATGCAGGTGAGTTTGTAGAAGAGTGGGGAGATGCAGGAGCAAAAAATAACTTCTGTCTCTATAAAATGGGTTGTAAAGGACCAATGACCTTCAATAACTGTGGAGTTGTACGCTACAACGACGGTGTTAACTGGCCAATAGGCGCAGGTCGTGGATGTATTGGATGTTCAGAGCCTGACTTTTGGGACAAATATGCGTTTGAGAGACCTATAGATGATACAACTATAGTAGTTGCATCAAATAGTATTGATACAACAATAGATAGATCAAGTTTTGGAGTAGTCGCAGGAACTGAAGTAGGTGCCGGTATTTATGCTGCTGCAACGGCATTGGAAAAAAGTAGATCTGATAAGTACCTGATCAAAAGTAATCCCAATTAATAGCGAGACTCTTGTGCTTGCACTCTCTGTGAGAAAGTCTCGACCCCTTATTCGGGGATGGGACTTTAGTCCCATAAATTATTTGGTGTTTTTTTTGTATAAATACTTAAAAAGGAAGCGTAATGGCTAAACATATAGTAATAGATCCAATAACAAGAATAGAGGGACACCTTCGCATTGAAGCTGTCATTGATGATAACAATAGAATTGTTGATGCCTTCAGCTCATCTACAATGTTTCGAGGAATCGAGACAATTCTTAAAGGGCGTGACCCTAGAGATTGCGGTCTTTTAGCTATGCGTATTTGTGGGGTTTGTACTGTTACTCACTATCAGCGCAGTATAGAGGCTGTTGAGCATGCATTTAAAATTACAGTTCCAAAAAATGCACGTATTGTCAGAAACCTTATGCAGGGTGCACTATTTTTGCATGACCATCTTGTTCACTTTTATCATTTGCATTCACTTGATTGGATCGATATTACATCTGCTTTAAATGCTGATCCTCAAAAGGCTGTAGTAGAGGCTAAAAAGTGGGCATCTCTTTTAGGAGAGACACCTTGGACAGATTCAGCTACTGAGTTTGCCAATGTTCAAGAGCGTGTAAGAACATTTGTAAATCAGGGACGACTGGGAATTTTTGGAAATGGATACTGGGGAAACAGAAGCTATAAATTAACTCCAGAACAGAACCTAATAGGCATTGCACACTATCTTCAAGCACTCGATTTACAGAGAAATGTTTCAAAAATGATAGCAATATTTGGAGGAAAAGATCCACATCCTCAAAGCATTGTTGTAGGTGGTGTTACTTGTGTTGATGATATTAAAAGTTCGGCACGAAGAGCGCTGTTTAAAGAGTTGCATCTGGAGTTTAGAAGGTTCATTAAGCAGGCATATTTGCCAGATATATATATGATAAGCTCGGCATATGGTGATGAAGCTCGTGCTGGAGTTGGTGCAGGATTGAAAAACTTCCTTGTTTATGGTGGATTTAGATTAGATGATAACCCTATGTACAATGGAGAGTTGCTTTTCCCTGGTGGGTTGGTGTTGAATGGTGATCTCTCAAGTGTGATCGATTTTGATCCGTCAAAAGTGACTGAAGATGTTACTCACGCTTGGTATAGCGGAAATAGCAATCTTCACCCGTATGATGGAGTGACTGAACCAAACTATACAGGTTTTGGGCGCAAAGAGAATGGAATAGCTTATCTTGATACGGCAGGTAAATATAGTTGGATCAAATCGCCACTTTATGATGATACCCGTGTTGAGGTAGGACCTCTTGCGCGAATGGCTGTTGGAGTGGCAAGGGGAGATGCTCTCATTAGTGACTATGTAACAAAATTTCTTACAAATTCCGGCTTGCCTACTGAAGCATTGTTCTCTTCTGTAGGACGTACAGCAGCACGTGCGATAGAGACAGAGTTATTGGCAGATGTTATGGTTGATTGGATCGATGAGCTTTCAGCAAATGTAGCATCTGGAGATATTAAAACAACTACACCGTTTGATTTTAATAGAGTCAGCCAAAATGCTAGAGGGTACGGCATAGAAGAGGCACCTCGCGGTGCATTGGGGCATTGGGTTAGAATTCAAAACGGTAAAGTTGCTAACTATCAGGCAGTTGTTCCATCTACATGGAATGCAGCTCCGCGTGACTACAAAGAGAGAAGAGGGGCTTATGAAGAGAGTCTCATAGGTTTAAAAGTTTCAGATCCAGATCAGCCGCTTGAGATTCTTAGAACTGTTCATAGTTTTGATCCTTGTATTGCTTGTGCTGTACATATTGTTGATACTAAAGGGAAGGAGTTGGGAGTATATAAGGTGAATGTTAGTTGTTGAGCATAATTTATAGTGGGACTGAAGTCCCAACCCCTTACTGGGGGGATATTCGGGGATTGGACTTTAGTCCAACAAAATATGATTGATAGTGATGTAAATATAGTGGGACTGAAGTCCCAACCCCTTACTGGGGGGATATTCGGGGATTGGACT
>CAZGCF010000192.1:0-2757 GCA_964524095.1 uncultured Campylobacterales bacterium
ACATCATGTAGGTAGAGTGGGTTGTCTAGATTAAAGGCAATCTCTCCATCGCTGTCACAGGTTATGTCCCAAAGGCTTGCTGATCTTGTAGGTGCAAGTTCAAGTCTATCTAGTGGCATTACAGGAAAATTTTGACTAAGTCCCCAATAGTCTGGAAGCGACTGAAAAAGAGAGAAGTTTACAAGGTATCTCTCTTGAACACGATCTAAAATTGCTTTGATCTCTTTTGATGGTTTGTTACGTAAAAGTTCAAGCGCTTTTTTAATGATAAGATGTACCAGTGTTTCAGTATTGGCACGATCAGTAAGGTCAATATAGCCTAAATCAAATAGAGTTAAAAGAGACTCCATATGATCCAGTGCATCGTGAAGATACTCTCTGGCATTTTTGGTTGAGATTGAGCAATAAAGGTCATAAAGCTCTTGTACCAAAGGTGGATTTTTCTCTTTTAAACGCAAAATCTCTTCACTATACTCTTGGCTGAAAAGTTCTAAAACTGGTGCAACCAAAACAGCGTGGTTGGCGGCTACATATCTTCCAGATTCAGTAAAAATTGTAGGCTCTTGTACATCTTTTGCATTTGCAATCTCTTTAAGCAAAAAGACAACATCATTTGTAAACTCTTCAAGAGTATAGTTTCTGCTAGATTGTCCCTCTTGTTGACTATATTCAACTGCCAATCCACCACCAATATTGATGGCGTGTAGGTTATCAGCCCCCATTTTTCTTAGCTCTGCGTAGATGTTACCAGCCTCTCTAATAGCCTTTTTCAGCGGAGAGATATGGTTCATTTGTGAACCTATATGAAAGTGGATCATAGAGAGTCTGTCTGTAAGTTTATGCTCTTTTAGCAGATCCATTGCTTCAAGCAGTTCAGTAGATGTTAGTCCAAACTTTGAACTGTAACCACCGCTTTTAGCCCATATGCCAATTCCTCCAGTATGAAGACGTATGCGAAGTCCTATCTTTGGAGTAGGGGAGCCTAAACGTTTTGCCTCTTTTATGATGAGTTCTAATTCATTGATCCCCTCAATTGTTAGAGTAATGTTATGCCCCATTTTAGCGGCTAAAAAGCCCATACTTATCATCTCTCTATCTTTAAAGCCGTTTACTGTAATTGGTTTGCCTAAATTTGTATAGCTCATAGCTAAGATTAACTCAGCTTTACTGCCAGCTTCAAGACCATACTCTAAATCTTTTGTAGCTTCCATCAGTGGTATGACAAATCCGGGGAATTGATTTACCTTTAGTGGAAATACTGCTTTGAATTTGCCTGTATATCCAAACTCTTTTTTTGCTCTTTCAAAATGTTTAAAGAGAGTTCGGACATTTTGGACTGCAAGGTGCGGAAAACGAAATAACAAAGGACCTTTATATCCCTTTTCACGCATACCCTTGGTTAGATCAATTAAAGATGGTTTGTTTCCATAGTTTACTTTAACTACGCCATCTTCAACAATAAAGTTTCCTTCTCCCCAAACATGGATTCCATAGCTTCTGCTTGGATCAGTTAAACTGGTCGATGGCAATACGTCTCTCCTCTTTTGTCTCAAGATCTTTTACCCATATTTCACCTGCTTTAAGCTCATCTTCTCCAATAATAGCACACTTCTTAACACCCAATCTGTCAGCAGCTTTTAGGTGAGCTTTGAGTGACTTTTTATTGTACTCAGTATATACCTTTTGGTTTTGGCGCTGAATATGAGCGAGTTCAAGTATAGTATTTATGGCTTCAGGCTCCATAATACCCAGATAGAGTCCATCTCTTTTAGCTTCAGGCATTTTAACAAGCTCTATAATTCTCTCTATACCCAATGCAAAACCGACTGCTGGTGTAGGTTTTCCATCTAAAAATTCAACCAGTCGGTTGTAACGTCCACCACCAGCAATAGCACTTTGTGCTCCTATCTCATCGCTTACAAACTCAAATGCTGTGCGTGTATAGTAGTCAAGCCCACGAACAAGTTTTGAGTCTAATTCAAAAGGCAAGTTGTGAGATTTTAACAGTTCTACAAGTTTATTAAAATCGCTTTCACACTCTTCACACAGATTCTCTACAATAACAGGTGACTCTTTTAAGAGATTTTGGCAACTATCAACTTTACAATCAAGCACACGAATAGGATTTGTCTCAATTCGTCTTTGGCAATCTTCGCATAAACCATCTTGTATATCTTGCAAATGTTTAATAAGGTTTTCACGATACCCTGGCATACACTCAGGACATCCAAGAGAGTTTATTTTTATCCTATATCCAATACCAAGTGCATCAAAAATATCTTTGATCATTAAAATAATAGTGAAGTCTTCATAAACACTTGTTTCACCAAAACTTTCGCATCCAAACTGGTGAAATTCACGCAGTCTCCCTTTTTGAGGACGCTCATATCGAAACATTGGTCCATAGTAGAAAAATCTGTTAATACCACCTTTTTTGTCGAGCTTATTTTGAATAAAAGCTCTTACTACACCGGCAGTTCCTTCTGGACGTAAACAGACATCATGACCACCTTTGTCAATGAATTGATACATCTCTTTTCCGACAATATCACTACTTTCACCAACACTTCTTTTAAATAGGGCAGTCTCTTCCAAAAGAGGTGTTTCAATATATTGGTACCCGTATCGTTTTGCAATACGACTTGCAGTTTCTATGATAAATTCAAAACGCTCATTATCAGGTGATAAAATATCTTTCATTCCTCTTAATGCTTGAATCATAAGTATCTCCATATATCATTTAAGTTTAAATCTATT
>CAZGCF010000192.1:2767-3391 GCA_964524095.1 uncultured Campylobacterales bacterium
CTCATCCAATATTTTACATTTTAGTTTTGATTCTTTAGATATTTTAATAGCTTCTTTTACAAATTTACCATCTTTTAACTTGTATAAAACAACACTTTTTGAAGATAGTGAAATGATACAGTAGTTCTTTACTCCCTCTTTTTCATAGATATTAAATTTTATTAAATTGTCTCTTTTAATACTGCTTTTACTAACTATCTCTACAATCAGTTCTGGAGCTTGTCTAATGTAGTCAATTACTTTTTTACAAACTACAGCGACATCCGGTCTAACAACATTGAAATCATCTATAATGTAATCAAGCTCAGCATATACAAAACAGTCACTTTTGCACCTTTTAAGACTACTGTTTAAGATGGAGACTATTTCACTCAAAATGCCTTGGTGAGGTCCAAAAGGACTGGGTGCCATAGCTACAGGAAATCCATCTATAAGCTCCCAATCTCCTTCCCACTGTCTATAATCGTTTATATCATACCTTAAAATTTCAGCAAGATTCATATGTGCTTCCAGCTCCTTATTCAAATATTAGGACACCTTTAATAAATTTTTAGTCTTAGCCTCTTTTTTTGCCATTGTAGTTTCCTAATCTCTAATGAAGTTTATAATTTTCTGGGTTATCTC
>CAZGCF010000193.1:0-3337 GCA_964524095.1 uncultured Campylobacterales bacterium
TACTATTTTAGATGGTGCAGTCATAGGTAAAGAGTCGATTGTAGGTGCAGGGGCATTAGTTACGGGTGGCAAAAAGTTTCCACCAAGAAGCCTTATTATTGGCTCGCCGGCAAAAGTGGTACGACAATTGACAGATGAAGAGGTAGAAGAGTTATACGCTTCAGCTCGCAGATATGTTGAATTTAAAAATGACTATATAAACTTCATTTCATGAGCCTGTTTGAAGCAGCAGATGCGATAGGTCTTATGACCTTTTCCATCAGTGGTTTTTTAATGGGAGTACGCAAAGGGTTAGATATTCTTGGTATTGTCATCGCCGCCTTTTTAACGGCACTTGGAGGCGGTGTAATTCGTGATGTAATTGTTGGACATACACCTATAGCATTTACCCAAAGTAGTGTTCTACTTTTTGTGGTTGCAGGCATAATACTGGCTTTAATCCTGAAACTCCATACAAAAAAACAGCCTGAAAGATTCTCTATTTTTATTTTGATGGATAGTATTGGACTTGTTGCATTTGCTATTACAGGAGCACTTGTAGGGATAGAAGCGCAGTTTAATCTGTTTGGCGTAATGCTGTTGGCTTTCATTACAGCGGTTGGTGGTGGTATGTTGAGAGATATGATGGTAAATGAAGTGCCCATAGTTCTTACAAGCGATTTTTATGGAACTGTTGCACTGTTAATAGCACTTCTTATCTACATATGCGATATATTGGATTGCCTTGGATCTTTTACACTCATAACCATCGCTGCTTCAACTCTATCTTTACGTCTTGTTGCATACTACCAAAAATGGCAACTACCAAAAATTGGAGGAGATTTATGAAACTATCAACTGAAACTTTAACTATTGTTGCCATATTTATAGGCATAGCGGCAGGTGTTTATCTGCCAGAATTGATGCTCTCACTAAAATGGATTGGGGAGCTGTTTTTGATGCTTCTTAAAATGCTGATTGTTCCATTGGTATTTGCTTCAGTATTTGTTGCCATAGTCTCTCTTGGAAGTGGTGAAGCTCTAAAAAATCTCGGTCTAAAAGCGTTTGGCTACTATTTTCTTACAACTGCATTGGCTGTAACTACAGGACTTGTTGTAGTAAATATAGTTGAACCTGGATCTGCACACCAGATGGCTGCAGCAGCAGAAGTAACAAAGCCTGCAGAGCATACATTTTCATCTCTTCTACTCTCATTTGTTCCAAGCAATATCTTTGCTTCACTTAGTGAAGGAAAGATTGTTCAAGTTCTACTCTTTGTCATCTTCTTTGCTATTGCTACGCTCCATCTTGAGAGTACAAAAAGAGACTCTTTAAAAAATTTTTTTGATGCTATCAATGACGCAATGGGCAAAATAGCAGAGTGGATAATTAAATTGACTCCACTTGGTGTTTTTTCTCTCATCGGCTATGTAATTGCAAAAGAGGGAGTAGAAACATTATGGGAACTTAAAAGCTATGTTGCTGCAGTTCTTGTTGCTCTATTTATTCACGCAATTATTGTCTTACCAATGCTCTCAAGTTTTATAGGTCGATTTAATCCTTTCAACTATTTTAAAAGAGTAAGAGAAGCTGTTTTGGTTGCATTTTCAACAGCTTCAAGCTCTGCAACTCTTCCTGTCTCAATAGAGGTTGCATCAACTCGTGGAGGAGTTAAAAAAGAGAGTGCAGGTTTCATTTTACCGCTTGGTGCTACTGTCAACATGGATGGTACGGCACTTTATGAAGCAATAGCAGTTATGTTTATAGCCAACAGTTACGGCGTAGAGCTTGGTTTTTCTCAGCAGATAGTCATCTTTTTAACAGCAACTTTTGCTTCCATTGGAGCAGCAGGAATTCCTGGTGCAGGTCTTGTAATGATGACTATGATACTTAGTGCAGTAGGTTTACCGCTTGAAGCAATAGGACTCATTGCGGCAGTTGATAGAGTTTTAGATATGTTTAGAACGGCTATAAATGTGTGGGGAGATCTACTTGTAGCAAAAGTTTTAAACAGATTTGTTTATTAATCAAGATCTTTTTGATAAATTTCTGGCATAATAAACTTATTATAATCATAAGAAGGAGCTGCTAAATGTTGTTTTCCACAATACACAACCAGTCAAAAGCAAGTGAGCTTATAGAGCGTGCAAAAGAGGTAATAGAAAATACAAAAGAGCGTATAAGAGAAGCTAAAGAGAAACTCTTGGAAGAAGCATCAAAAAATGACTCTATCAAAGAGCAGTTAAATAAAAAAGGTTTAAACAAGTTTCAAAAACTTGCCCAAGAGCTTAAAAATGAACCTCAAATTGAAGTTGCTCCTGTAAGTATGACTCTTTTCATAGAGCAGATTGAACCTTTGATTAAAAAGAGTGAAACAGAACCTCCTCAAATAGTAGAGCTGAAACAAAAAAAAGGTAGTGCACTATTTACAGCGTTTTTTGCCACATTAATAACTATAGTTTCTGCTATTTTAATTGGTGCATTTGCAACTGATATACCTGTTTCACTAGAAACTTTGACTGATACGAAAGTTTTAGAAGATATACTTGCATGGATTGGCGGAGGTGCATTTGATCCTAAGATAGCAAATCCTATATGGGGAGCAGTAGGTTTAATGGCTGTAGCAATAGCCATAGGAGCTTTAACATGGTCTATGACACTATCAAAAACATCTAAACAGAATTTAGAAATTAGCGAATCTCTGTTAATGGATGCTGAATCTTTCGAGAGTGAAATGAATGAAATTATCAAAACAATGCAAAATCTTACCCAAGCTCTTCAAGATTATAGAAAAAATATAGAGATTTGTGATGCATATGTGAATGAATATAATGCTGTTATTCGTCGTATTTTGCTTACAGAGGGAGATGACTTTGAAGTTTATAAACCTTCATCAAAAGCTCATATAGAGCGTGCATCTGTTACTATTTCAGCAATCATACCTCATTTAAATATTGCTATCATTACAACAGAAAATAAAACTGCTGATCAACTTCTACAAGCTATTGATGATACTAAAAAGCTTGTGCAAGACCTGATTGAAGAGAAACCAATCTCTACATTGTAGAGATTGGCACACTATTTTTTAATTTCAGCTTTTAAAATTTTAATTGTTTTAATAGGTCTGTCTCTTCTGCCTGTAGGAGTCTTTGAAATATTATATACTGTATCCATTCCCTCTTTAACTACTCCAAAAATTGTATAGTGACCATTCAACCAAGGTGTAGGAGCAACAGTAATAAAAAATTGGCTTCTGTTTGTATTGGGACCTGAGTTTGCCATTGCAACTATACCTGGACGATCAAAAACTACATTTGGTGCAAACTCATCTTTAAAAGGTTTATGCCAAATAGAGTCA
>CAZGCF010000194.1:0-3337 GCA_964524095.1 uncultured Campylobacterales bacterium
ATACTTTTTATTGTATCTCGCATAGATTGTTGAAAAGTTTCATCTTGTGCAAAGAGTTTATATAGCTCAAGCTCTTGTCGTCGTTGTTGATTTATCACCTCATCAACAATTTTAATAAAAGCAAGTTCTCTATTTTGATGATCTGGATTTTCAAGATATTTTTCTACAAAATCTGGATGCTCCTTAACCTTTTTAGCAATACTTACAAACTTCACTCTCCGCTCTTCAGGTGTTGCACTCCATCCATTAAACCATTTTTCATTAAACTTCTCAATAATTTCATCAAGAGGATCTCTCTCTTTCTCATCATGTACACCACGAGGATTCGGATTTTGTGGATCAAGCTCCGACTCGCCCTTATCTAACTCAATTGCACAATTAAGCTTTACTCGCTCCAATCCATACGTTGACAGATCAACAGAATCTAAAAGATTATCCATCAAATCTCTATCTTGTTCTTTAATGTGCATCTTAGGAATAAGAAATTTCAAAAACCAAAATAGCTTCTCCCACTCTACAACTTCAAATGGAATAATCGCCGCCATCTGCCCATAAATCTTTACAAACTGTTTTGCTTTGATTTTATAATCGGCTTTTTCTCGCTCTTCCCACCCTAATGTTTGGTTAAAACGCTGAGCTGACTTATCAATAATTGGGCTAAGCTCACTTGCATCACAACCCTTGAAATACTTCTCATTAAACTCTTCAACTTCATACCACTCATATACACCCTCACTATCAAGAAGTTCTTTTAACTCATGTAAAACATTAATATCAGTAGCAGAACTTAGTGTTGTAGCAGTATAGAATGGATCAAAAGCCTCTTTTATATCTTCAACAGAGTTTACAAAGTCAAGAATAAAGAGATCTTCACTCTTCTTACCAAGTGCATCAGCAGAACGATTTAATCGTGATAGTGCTTGCACTGCCAATACACCTTGTAACTTCTTATCAACATACATAGCACAAAGTTTTGGTTGATCGAAACCTGTCAAAAACTTATTGGCAACTATCAATAATCGATACTCGTCTTTATCAAAATATTTATCAATATCAGATCCAGAAAATCCATTTAATGCATCTTCTGTATATTCAACTCCATCAATCATCGCCTTTCCTGAAAAGGCAACAATGATCTTAAAAGGATTCCCCTTCTCTTCCAAACTCTTCTTCATTGCAAAATAGTAACGGATAGCAGTTTCAATATTTTGCGTAACCACCATCCCCTTAGCTTTGCCTTTGAGCTTTTTGGTGTTATAGACTTTATGGATAAAGTGATCCAACATAATTTCGCTTTTTATTGCAATCGTCTGTGGATTACGCTCAACAAATGCCTTGAGTTTTTTTTGTGCTTTGGCACTATCAAAGAGTGGATTATCGGCAATCGACTTCTCTATCTCATAATAACTCTTATAAGTGGTATAATTTGCTAAAACATCAAGAATAAACCCCTCTTCTATCGCCTGTTTCATAGAGTAAAGATGAAAAGGCTTGAAACTTCCATCATCTTGCTTAATACCAAACTTCTCAAGTGTAATTGGCTTAGGTGTCGCAGTAAAAGCAAAATATGAAACATTCCCCTTCATCTTTCGGCTTCTAATAGTCTCTATAATAGCATCTTGTACATCTCTCTCCTCGTCAGACCCTTCAGAGCCTATGGTTCGGTTCATATTATCATGTGCTGAACCACTTTGTGAACTATGTGCCTCATCAATAATCACAGCAAATCGTTTATCACTCAAATCTGAAATAGCGTCAACAATATATGGAAACTTCTGAATCGTTGTAATAATAATCTTTTTACCACTCTCTAAATTCTGCTTCAACTCCTTAGATGAGTTAGCAGGTGCAATAATATCTTTAACTTCACTAAACGCTCTAATATTATCTCTTAACTGCTTATCTAACAGTCGCCTATCGGTTACAACGATTACAGAATCAAAAAGCGGTGTATCGATCCCTTTACTTCCTGGTATATCACTGCTATATGGATAGGTTTCAATAAGTCTAAAAGCTGTCCATGTAATTGAGTTAGATTTTCCACTACCCGCAGAGTGTTGGATCAGATAGGTTTGCCCTGTACCATGCTCACTGGCATGATTTACAAGCTTTCGTACCACCTCCCACTGATGATAACGAGGGAAAAAGAGATTTCTCTTTGAAAGCTTATCACTATCCTTTCCATCAAGCCTTACAAAGTGCTGGATAAGTTCAGCAATCGATCGCTTGGTTAAAACCTCTTCCCAAAGGTAGGCGGTTTTATGACCTTTACTATTTGGAGGGTTTCCTTTACCATGATTGTCTCCTTTATTGAATGGGAGAAAGTAAGTCTTTTTCCCTGCCAACTTTGTTGTCATATAAATCTCATCGGTATCCACAGCAAAGTGAACGATACAGCGTGCGAAGCTTAGTAGCGGTTGTGATGGGTCACGATGCTCTTTATACTGCCTAATCCCATGAGAACGAGCATTTTGACCTGTCCAAGGATTTTTTAACTCCATTGTAATAATTGGCAAACCATTTACAAAAATGACCATATCGATCTCTTCATGAGGGTTTGTTTGAGAGTAGGCAAGTTGACGTGTCACACTAAACTCATTACTCTCAAACCGTCGCTTAACCGATGAAGGACTTGAAGGAAGTGGAGCTACATAAAATAGTGTAAAGTGTGCATCATCGACACTAAGCCCTTTTCGCAACACTTTCAGTACACCATACTTTTTAATCATTCGATCCAAACGTTCAAGAATTTTAAGCTTATATTGCGAATCTCTTTTAAGTTTTGCAAGCTCATCTGGTTGGGTAGTCTCTAAAAAGTTCCAAAATCGCCTCTCATCTACAGCATACTTTTTATTAAAATCACTGCTAAAACCAATATAAAATCTATTACCGTAAGAAATGGTAGGTTCAGCAAGCTCATCTTGCGATTCAAGCTCTTCACGACATATACCTGCAAGTGCCTTCTCAATACTTCTTTCAAGTGCCTCTTCATTGGTTTGACTCGGCATTACTTTTCCCCTCTTTATTGATTAAAACTTAGCACCAAGTTCTCTCATTAAATCAAAAGTATTTATGTAAGAGACTGAAAAACTTTTACAAACATTAGGAATTTTAATTTTTCTTTTGATATTTGGATCATAAAAGCTCTCATGGGTTACAATTGTAGCACCTATTGATAGAGCCTTAGCTACTAAGAGAGAATCAGCTACTGATAAAAAATCTCTTTTTGCCGGTTCTGTAAAATCAGAATCAAATGTCCATTGAGCAACTTCAGAAAATCTAATTTGAGTTTCACGATCATCTACAGAAAGAAACCAACCTGTATCTTTACGATCTT
>CAZGCF010000195.1:0-3319 GCA_964524095.1 uncultured Campylobacterales bacterium
CCTTTTTGGATGAAAATCTCTAAATTATTTCTATAAATGTATTATACGAGGAGATCTACAATGGAAAGTAGTCACAATCATACTCATCATATGGAAGACATGAAACGTCGTTTTATCATATCAACCATCATAACAGTACCTATCTTGCTACTCTCGCCGATGATTCAGGAGTGGTTTGGGTTTACTTTAGATGTACCATACCGCGGTGCCATAATCTTTACACTCTCAACCTTCATCTACCTTTACGGAGGTAAGCCATTTTTAACAATGACGGTAGATGAGATCAAATCACGCAAACCAGGTATGATGACACTGATTGCTATGGCTATTAGTGTTGCCTACTTCTACTCTACTTTAGCACTCTTTATACCTGATGGAAAAGAGTTTTTTTGGGAGTTGGCAACTCTTATTGATATTATGCTTATTGGTCATTACATTGAAGCCAAAAGTGTACTTGGAGCAACTGACGCTCTGCAAGAACTTGTTAAAATGATGCCCAAGAGTGCTATGCGTATAAAGGCAGATGGTACTCTTGAAGAGGTTACTGTTGATATGCTTGAAAAGGGTGAGACTATTTTAGTACACCCCGGAGAGAAGATACCGGCTGACGGTGAAGTAATTGAGGGTGAAAGTATGACAGATGAAGCCTTTTTAACAGGCGAATCGAAACCTATCTATAAAAAACCGAACAGTCAAGTCTTTATGGGTAGTACCAATCTTGACGGCGCACTACATATCAAAATCACAAAAAGAGGAAAAGAGAGCTACCTCTCACAAGTCATAGAGTTGGTAAAAGAGGCACAACATAGTAGATCGCATACACAAGACTTAGCAAACCGTGCCGCTGGATGGCTCTTCTATACAGCTGTAAGTGTAGGTGCTGTAACATTTGTAGTATGGTCGGCTATAGTCTCTCCAGCTAACGCAGTCTTAAGAAGTGTTACTGTTTTAATCATCGCCTGCCCTCACGCATTGGGTCTGGCAGTACCGCTTGTTGTTGCCATCACAACATCATTGGCGGCAAAACGCGGTATTTTGATTAAAAATCGACAAGCATTTGAGATGTTAAAAGATGCAAATGCTATCTGCTTCGATAAAACAGGGACTATTACAGAAGGAAAACTTGCAGTTCATAAAGTCATTGCACTTGAAGATGAAAATACCCTGCTTAGCTATGTAGCATCAATAGAGCAAAACTCAGAACATATAATCGCCAGATCGATAGTAGAGTATGCCAAGTCAAAGGGTGTCGAGCCTAAAAGAGTTGAAAACTTTACAGCTTATCCGGGTATTGGTGCCAAAGCGGTGGTTGATGAAGAGAGTGTTATGGTGGGTGGACCTCAACTTCTAACTAAAGAGTCTCTCAAACTTCCCGAAAAGCTTAAACCTTATGAGAGAGTTGAATCAACAAAGGTTTGGATTGCTCGCAATGGCAAAGTTATAGGTGTCATTTTATTGACCGATACAATTAGAGAGACTTCAATAGAGGCTATCAAAATGCTTAAAGAGCTTGGCATAGAGACTTGGATGCTAACAGGTGATAATGATGAGGTTGCAAAAGAGGTGGCTAAAGAGTGTGGAATCGACAAATATCAAGCCTCTCTTCTTCCTGATCAAAAGCTTCAAATCATCAAAGAGATCCACAATCAAGGAAAGGTTGTTGCAATGGTGGGTGACGGCATTAACGATGCGCCATCTCTTCTTACTGCTGACATTGGCATAGCTATTGGAGCTGGAACAGATATTGCAATCGATAGTGCCGATATTATTCTTACTAAAAGTGATCTACTAAGTGTTGTTCATGCTATCCGTTTGAGTCGCGCTACTTACCGAAAAATGGTACAAAATCTCTGGTGGGCAAGTGGTTACAATATCATAGCTATCCCGCTTGCTGGAGGCATCTTAGCACCTTGGGGATTTATAATAGAACCGGCTGTTGGTGCCATCTTAATGTCAGTTAGTACTGTTGTTGTAGCTATAAATGCTCAACTTCTTAAAAGAGAGTAGTCTTTTAACATAGACCCGTACTACTTTTATTAATCTCTTTTAAAATATCATTTAAATTATCAATATGTTTAATCTCAATAATCTTACCTTTTTTATCAAACAGATTACTTAGCTTCTTATACACTTTTAATGTCCCAACTGTTGCTGTCTCTACCAACATTATCAAAAAGAGTTCATCATATTTTGCTATCAAATCACTGGCTCTTAAAAGATTTTTCAATTTAGGTATTACTTTAGAGTTAAAGGGAAAAAGAAGTATTGTCATCTTTATCTTTTTATGCCTTTTATAAATTGCAATATTTTTTCTTAAATACTCAATAGCAAAACTTTTAGAGTATATCTTATAGGTTGGATCTATTACTACATTTTCATAGAGTTTTTCTATTATTTTTATCAAATCCTCATTAGACAGCTTGCTTAATTTTTTCATAATTATTACCTCGCATATTAATATCTGATTATACTAACTTTTTACTTATAATATTGTTTCTCTCAACTGTTTAATAATCTCTAATTGTCTATATGCTATATATGGAGAGACTACATCTTCAATAGCTTTACTATATTTTAGATCTATCTCTATAATTACATTTAATCCCCGTTTTTTAATTTTTGAGACTACTCCTGAAACAATAACACTCTCCATACGACCATCCCACCTAAAAACTGTCTCAATTTCAATTGTATCTTTAACCTTAATATTTGGTACATTTACCATTGTTAAAGAAAAAGAGTCAACAGATACTATATCAATCTCTACCAAAATTTGTGTCTTACCCTTTTTTAAAACCCCTTCTATTGTTGGCATAAGTTTTACACGAATACTCTTTCTATCTAATGGTGAAGATAAGATAGGTTTAAATTTTTCAAGTTTTACCAAAAGTTTCTCTCTATCTAGATCTTTAACATATGCCTTAAAGTGCGGTCTCTTTTTTGTTCTAATATAGATATGACTATTTTTGTTAATTGCATGAATAGCCACTTTACGCAATTTTAGAACTATTGTATCGTTATCAATTTTTACTATTTTACTTTTAGATTCAATCGGAACTTCCATAATATAGTTAACAATCTCTAAAAAATCATCACTATCTTGCATATGTTTACACTGAGCTAAAAACTGTTTTAATGCAGTTTTAGTCATCTTATCTTCTTCAATAATGGTTCTATCATCCATTATTGCATTACTTCCATAATCAACAATTCTCTGTATAACTCTATCAGCTCTTTCCATCATACTATCAATAGTATCATTAGGTTGACAAGAGACAATAGCAATATTTCCTTTTACTTCTACTCTATCACTATAGGT
>CAZGCF010000196.1:0-3272 GCA_964524095.1 uncultured Campylobacterales bacterium
ATATAGTGGCTTTTTTTGTACTGAAATAAAAATATATTAGGTTTCGTCGATTAGATCAAATAATTTTTTATTTATTTTTAGTTCAAGCTCTAATATAGCCATATCAAAGCCAAATTTCTCTAATTTTACTGCATCTTTTTCAGTGGTAAGAATTTTACTTACACCATATTTTTTCATTTGAGCTTCAATCTCTTCTCTTTCAAACCAAGAGTGATCAGGTAAGATATACTCACCTTTTATTAGATCTTTTGGAAGAAATGGTTTTAACCTTTTAGGATTGGCTATTGCAGTAACTAAAATCATAGGTTTATTACAATCTATACACTTTACTACTCTTTTAAAATCTCTTCCTTCAGTCAAAATCAGATCTGCAAACTCTTTTTCAAACAGAAACTCTCTGAAAGGTCCAGATGGTAAAGGGAGTTTATTTGGAATTTTTTCAGGAAATAGAAGAATCTCAAACTTTTTAATATTTACTTTACTGAATCCATCATCTAAAAAGATAATCTCAGATCCTAAATCTTTAGCTTTTTTTATAGCTTCAATGCGATTCTCTGAAACTATGACAGTAGCTTTGGGTAGTTTTTTAGCTATTAGCATTGCTTCATCGCCACTAATTAAAACATCTGTTTTAATATCTCCTCTTTCACTAACAACAACTAATCCACTACTCTTTCTTCCATAACCACGTAAGATTATGGCTGGTTTATCAAATTTTTGTGCTAAAGCTATTGTCATAGGAGTTTTACCACTGCCACCGATAAGAAGATTTCCTATACTAACTATAGGTATGTCAAAAGATTTTGGCTTTGTTACTCTTCTTCGAACCCACATAACTGAAGCGTATAATATAGATAGTGGCAATAGAAGTATCCCTACCGACCAGTGGTACCACTTTGGTCGATAGAAAAGATTCTCAAAAAAAGTTACAATATTTTGCATATAAAAATTAAATGTGCTGTTCTGCCACCTCTTTAACCATACTACAAACATACTCTACATCACTATCTGTCATATTGTGATATATAGGTAAAGATAGCACCTGCTGATAAGTTTGCAAAGCTTGTTGGAAATCATTTACACGTAAGTTATATTTATTTTTATAATAGTTTAATAGATGTAGAGGAATATAGTGCAATCCTGTATGAATTCCCCTATCTCTTAAAGCGCGTGCAAAACCATCTCGGTTTCGATCTATTCGTATAATATATAGTTGATAGATATGATCTCTTTTTTTGACTGGCAATGTAATATGTTTTATTCCATTTAGCTCTCTGTCATATATTCCTGCTATCTGTTTTCTACGTGCAATCATCTTATCAACACGTCTAAATTGTGCCAACGAGTAAGCGGCATCAAGAACGCTAATATCATATTTACATCCAATATCTATAACATCATACATATACTCAAGATTACCATATCTGTCCCAACCACTTGACTGAATGGCATGGTTTCTTAAAAGTACAGATCGTTCATAAAGTGTATCATCTTCACACAAAAGCATTCCTGCATTTGCAATTGAGTGCTTCATATGAGGAGAAAAGCTAAAACAGGTTATATCTGCTCCAGTTGCACCAATCGGTTTACCATTATATGTTCCTCCAAGTGCATCACTTGCATCCTCAACAATTTTAATGTTATGTTTTTTAGCTATCTCATATAGTCTATCTAGATCTGTTGGTTGTCCACCAACATGATTTATAATTGCACCTTTAAGTTTTTTCGACCTATTCTCTTCAAGAACTTTTTCAAATGCATCCAAATCTATATTAAAATCTTCGCTATCTATATCTACAAAAATTGGCTCTGCATCAAAATGTCTTACAACTTCTGGAACGGAAGGAAAAGAGTTTACTGAACAAACTATTTTGTCGCCTCGTTTTAGATCCATTGCACACATTGCAAGATGAAGTGCAGATGTACCACTATTGGTAGAAACAGCATAAGTTGCTCCAATTTTTTTAATAAACTCATTTTCAAGATCTTCAATTTTTGAAGAACCTTCAAGGTTTAATACCTCTTCAATCTGTTCCCTCTCAGAATTACTAATGTCTGGTTTAAAAAAAGGAATCTCACGTGCCATAAAATGCTCCTGTGATAAAATGCTAATGTACATAATACTGAAATAGGTATTAATCAAAGCTTTTATATTTAATTCATATTGATAAGACAGATAAATTATTTATCTTTAGATATAGCTATCTTTAACTTTAATCATAGTTTTTATAAGTATTTTAATGTACAATTTCTTAAAAAATTTGGAGTCTATTATGAATATTATAGTTCAACCAATGGGAGTTTACCAAACAAACTGTTATATTGTAACTATAAACAATAGAGATCTTATCATCGACCCAGGAGTTGGAGCTACAGATTGGGTTTTGGAGCATGCAAAAAATCCAGTAGCAATTTTAAATACACATGGACATTTTGATCATGTATGGAGCAATCAAGAGTTAAAAGATAGACTTAATATCCCAATATATTGCCCTAAAGGTGATCTCTTTATGTTGGAGGATGATCCATTTAGTCAAGGCACACCAACTTCTCAAGCTGATATTGCAGTCAAACCTGATGAAGTGGTAAATATTGAAAATATTTCTATTAAATTTTTACACTTTCCAGGACACACACCAGGATGTAGTGCTATTGAAATTGGTGACTACTGGTTTAGTGGAGATTTTCTCTTTAAAGGCTCTATTGGTCGTGTTGACTTTCCATACTCTAATCCAGAAGATATGAAAAAGAGTCTAAACAAAGCATTTAATTACAATAAAAATGTGATGATCTATCCTGGTCATGGTCCAAAAAGTACATTAGAAGATGAGAAAAGAAATATAACCTATTGGCTCTCTACTATTTAGAGTCATCTCTTCTCATCTTTAATTAGTTTGAGTTTGAAAACGTGTCTGTCTAATACAACAGCAAGGAAATCACCCTCAAAAACTTTTACATCTTTAAATTTCCCAACCACATGTATTCGACGTTTTCTAGACTCATGATACCGCTCTTTTGCTTCAAAAGTAACTGTATCACCTACTTTTACAGGACTCAAAAAACGGCATTCACTACTTACAAGAACAACATTTGGATCATTAACTGCCGCCATTGCCGCAAAATCTGCGGCACTAAAGGTAAAACCGCCATGCACTAATCCCATTTGATCAACAGCCATTTCTCTTGTTGTAAGTAGCTCTACTTTTGCATAACCTTCAGCAAGTTCAACAACATGACCACGAATATGAAAAGCACCATTATTGCGCCGGCAT
>CAZGCF010000197.1:0-292 GCA_964524095.1 uncultured Campylobacterales bacterium
TTTTAGGAATTGAGATGACTTTGAAAGTCTATAATATAGCTATAAAAGAGAAATACCGTTTTTATAGTTATGGTGACGCAATGTTGATAATTTAAAAGGATAGATTATGCCTGCAGAATTTTGGTGGAAAATAACAGCAATAGTAGTAATAGCAGTTAGTCTTATTACAACATTAATTTTGGAACTAAAAAAACCAAAAAGAGATCCAAATGAAAATACAGATACAAAACGTATGAATGATATGTTAAAAGATTGAATAGAGTTAAATTATAGATACTATATTTTACTTAAT
>CAZGCF010000197.1:302-3271 GCA_964524095.1 uncultured Campylobacterales bacterium
AATATTGAGCTTTATCCTAATACTAAAATTTTATAGCTCAAAATTATTACTATCAAAGATCGATATTATCTCAAAAGGTGAACTTTAGATGGATACTAATAGAAAGCTTTTTCTTTTTACAGCAACTTTGCTAGTACTATTCTCAATAGCTATTATGATAAATGCGGCTATTAACTTTAGAGACTATGCATATAAAAATGCGATAGAGAAGTCAAAAATGACTGCCGCCATTGTTCGTGATGGTCTTACAGCACATATGATAAATGGTATTATGGATAAACGGGAGTTTTTCCTTCGCTCTATAGCAAATACTAAAGATGTTAAAAATATTTGGATTATTCGTGCAAAAAGTGTAGTTGAACAGTTTGGTAAAGGGCTAAGCAATGAGAAACCGCGTGATGAGATAGATAAGAAAGTTCTTCAAACTGGTAATTCTGTTACTAATATTTATGAGACTACTGAGAGTGCTATTTTAAGAGTAACAATTCCATATAAAGCCTCAGCTTACAGTGATCCAAACTGTTTGACCTGCCATAATGTAGAAGAGGGTGCAACTCTTGGTGCAATCAGTTTAGAGTTTGACATAAGCGAGGTTCGTGAAAAAGGTATCATCACACTATTTAAAATAGCTGCATTAACTTTGGTGTTTATACTTATTGCTATGTTAGCTGTTAAAATTCTATTTAGACCATATCTTGACTTCTTTAACAATCTTCAAGAGTCTCTTAAAAGGGCTAGAAATGGTGATTTTAGTCTTAAAGTTACTACAAATATCCAGACTAAAGATATTAGGCTTGTTGCTGACCTATATAACCAATTGATTGAAAAATTTCAAAATACAATCGGTACTATTGAGCAAAAACTTGCTATCTTATTAAAAAACACTCAAACCAACTGTACCGACCCTCTTGAAAAATCATCTTATACAATCGATATGCTATCAAAAATTCACCATTTTAAAAATACTATTGAGCTTGACAAATCTCTCCCTCAAATATATGACCGTATAGCTCATATTATTCGTCAAATCATGCAAACTGATAACTTTATTATCTATTGTATTGAAAATAGAGACAACACTAGAGAAATAGCTTATAGTACTCTTGAAAAGCCTGTCTGCTCTAACAAGTCTTTAAAAGATGCCTCTGAATGTAGAGCTTTTAGAACTATGAATATTGTCCTATCTGACCAATTCCCTGAACTTTGCCCTCACTATTGTGGAAGTTTTGAGTATTATCACTGCATACCTTATCAAATTACTGAAAGCTACAACATGGTTATTACTCTATTAACCAATGACAAAGAGCAACTAAACCACTTTAAATTTCAAACGCCTACTCTTAATTACTATTTAGAAAATGCAAAACCTGTTATTGAGAGCAAACTTCTAATGGAAAAACTTCGACAAAAATCTCTACATGATGGTCTTACTGGTCTCTATAACAGAAAGTTCTTAGAAGAGTTTATTGATCAAGTTACTCATCAATCTGAGCGCAAAGAGACCAAGTATGGTGTCCTTATGATTGACATTGACTTCTTTAAAAAGGTCAATGATACTTATGGTCATGATGTTGGTGACAAGTTTATTAAACTTCTTGCCGATACTGTCAAATCTATTGTTAGAGAGTCTGATATTGTAGCTAGGTATGGTGGTGAAGAGTTTGTTGTCCTTCTTCATGAAAGTACTCTTGAAGGTGCTCAAAAAGTCGCTGAAAAAATTCGTGTCGCTTTTGCTGAAAAATCTATCTATGTTAATGGTGAACATGTTAAAAAAAGCATCTCTATTGGTGTTGCTATCTACCCTAGCGAAGCAAATACTATCAGAGAAGCTATTAAATTTGCTGATGTCGCTCTTTATAGAGCCAAAGAGACTGGTCGTAACCGTGTTATTGTATTTGACCAATCTATGTTTAAAGAGAAAAATTATTGAGAGACTTCACATTTAAATAGGTATCTCTCCAAAATAAGTTGGGCGGCAATAGAGTCAAGCCGTCCATCTCTCTTTTGGCGTGTAATACCTCTCATCATTTCACCCGCTTCAACACTACTATTAAATTCATCGACATAAACTATCTCTCCACCGAACTCAAGCAATTGAACAAAATGGTAAACTCTTTTTTGCATCTCTTCAGCACTTTTACCATCTTTTGGAACTCCTACAACCAATATATCGATGCTCCACTCTTTTAAAAACTTGGTTACATCAGATGAAGCTTGTTTACGATTTCTTCTTAAAATAGGAGATTGAGGAATAGCAGTTTTACCATCTAAACAGATAGCTACCCCAATTCTTTTGAGTCCAATATCGATTGCTGCAATTTTCAATAACACTCCTTTAATGAAATTTTATTAGAGTAGAGTTTCAAGACCTATTTTTTAGAGGAATGAAACTTTAACACTACAAACTCTTTGATACTTTTTTACACATATCTATAAAACTATTATATGCCCATCTTTTACTGTTATTATACCTTCTAACTCTGCTTCAAATACTCTATGCCCAAATCTTTTTATCGCTTCTTCATAAGATGGCGATTTTTTACAATACTGTATAAATTCATCTTCAATCTCATACTCATTTGAACTGCCAAACCTATTTACAAATTTATCTATATCATATATAGCTTCTGCAACTCTTGATTCTAACAGAGAGTTGGTACCTTCACTCTCCCCTAACCTGTGTGGAATAACAAATATAGATTTACCCATCCTTTTAGCAAACTCTACACTTCTCATACTTCCACTATTTAGATCAGCTTGAGCTACTATAAGTACCTCTCCTAAAGCAACAACCAACTCATTTCTAACAACAAAACTCCAAGGTGTTGCAATAAAATCGGGATCAAATTGGCTTATAACTAAACCACCTTTTGATTCAATAGACTCAATTAAACCACTATTTATTTTAGGATATTTATGGTTAATACCGCATCCCATCACAGCAATTGTATTACTAAAACCTGCACCTT
>CAZGCF010000198.1:0-3270 GCA_964524095.1 uncultured Campylobacterales bacterium
GAAGAGATCACTGTTACAGTATTTAAAGTTCCTGGTGAAACAAATACAGATGATCTCTCTCCTGCAAGTGAAGCATTTACAAGAAGTGATATTCCTTTGCATGCAAACAGTATGCTTGTTGCAAAAATGGATGATCCACTTGGAACTATTAAAAAACTTAAAGAGAAGGGTCACCCTGTTGCATTTGTAGGTGATGTTGTAGGAACTGGTTCTTCTCGTAAATCTGGTATCAACTCTGTTCAGTGGCATATTGGTGAGGATATTCCTGGTGTTCCTAATAAGCGTACTGGCGGTGTAATTATTGGTGGTATTATTGCTCCTATTTTCTTTAACACAGCAGAAGACTCTGGTGCACTTCCAATTGAAGTTCAAGTAGATATTCTTGAGAGAGGTGATGTTATCACTTGTAAGCCGAATGAAGGCAAAATCCTTAAAAACGGAGAAGTTGTAAGTGAATTTAAACTTAAGCCAAATACACATCCAGATGAAGTACGTGCAGGTGGACGCATTCCACTTATCATTGGACGTAACTTAACAAGAAAAGCTCGTGAAGCACTCGGAATGGGTGAAGAGAATATCTTTGCACGCCCTGAACAACCAGAAGATAAGAAGGGTGTAGGTTATACTCTTGCTCAAAAAATAGTTGGTCGTGCTTGTGGTATGGAGGGTGTTCGCCCAGGTATGTATGTTGAGCCTGAAGTTAAGACAGTTGGAAGTCAAGATACTACAGGTGCTATGACTCGTGATGAGATTAAAGAGCTTGCGGCACTTAGCTTTGGTGCTGACCTTGTAATGCAATCTTTCTGTCATACAGCTGCATATCCAAAACCGGCAGATATTAAGTTACAGCACACACTACCTGAGTTTATTACAAGTCGTGGTGGTGTTAGCCTTAGACCTGGTGATGGTGTTATTCACAGTTGGTTAAACAGAATGGTTCTTCCAGATACAGTTGGAACTGGTGGTGACAGCCATACACGTTTCCCAATCGGTATTAGTTTCCCTGCAGGTTCTGGTCTTGTTGCATTTGCAGCAGTTACTGGTACAATGCCTCTAAATATGCCTGAGTCTGTTCTTGTTCGCTTCAAAGGTGAGTTACAGCCTGGTATTACACTACGTGACCTTGTTAATGCAATACCATATCAAGCAATTAAGCAAGGGTTGTTGACTGTTGAGAAGAAAGGTAAGAAAAATATCTTCGCAGGTCGCGTTCTTGAGATTGAAGGTCTTCCATTCCTTAAGTGTGAGCAGGCGTTTGAGCTTTCTGATGCATCAGCAGAGAGAAGTGCTGCAGCTTGTACTGTAAAACTTGATAAAGAGCCAGTTATTGAGTATATCAACTCAAACATCAAGCTTCTTGAAGCGATGATCGATAACGGTTAT
This sequence comes from uncultured Campylobacterales bacterium, assembly GCA_964524095.1. GTDB lineage: Bacteria > Campylobacterota > Campylobacteria > Campylobacterales > Hydrogenimonadaceae > Hydrogenimonas. Next base: position 1,384 of record CAZGCF010000198.1, read on the forward strand.
GAAGATAAGCGAACTATTCAGCGCCGAATCGACAATATGAAAAAATGGCTAGAAAACCCTGTTCTTCTTGAAGCAGATGAGAATGCAGAGTATGCAGCAGTTATTGAGATCGATCTAAATGAGATTACTGAGCCTATCGTTGCATGTCCAAATGATCCTGATGATGTTGCAACAATTAGTGAAGTTCTTGCTGATCCAAAACGTGCTAAGAAGATCGATGAAGTATTTGTTGGCTCTTGTATGACAAATATTGGTCTATTCCGTGCTCTTGGTGAAGTTCTAAAAGGTAAAGGACAGGTTCCTACAAGACTTTGGATCACTCCACCTACAAAAATGGATGAGAAACAGCTCATCGAAGAGGGTTACTATGCAATCTATGGTGCAGCAGGTGCTCGTACTGAGATTCCTGGATGTTCACTATGTATGGGTAACCAAGCACGTGTTGCTGATAATGCAGTTGTATTCTCAACTTCAACACGTAACTTTGACAACCGCCTTGGTAAAGGTGCACAAGTCTATCTTGGTAGTGCAGAGCTTGCGGCTGTATGTGCGATTCTTGGACGTATTCCAACTAAAGAGGAGTACCTTGATATTGTACCTCAAGCGATCTCAGGCAAAGAGGAGGATGTTTATAAATATCTTAACTTCCACCTTATTGACAAAGAGACTCTTGAAGATATGGTTAAATAGTTGTGAAAGACCGGGCTTATGCCCGGTTTTACTACTGTTGTAAATCAATTATGAAAAAGATTTTTCTACTACTTTTAATAAATTTATCTCTCTATGCAGAACTTCTTAAATTTGATCAAATCAATACATCAATTCTCTCAAAAAAAGATAACTCTTATACAAATGTAGAGCTATCGCTTGTGCTAAAAGGGCGTGATATTAAGGATCAAAAAATTGAGCTTATGGATGTTCTACAAACTGTTATAGGAAGCTTCTGGGCAGAGGTGCTTATAACGGCAAAAGGGAAAGAGCAATTTAAAAAGATGATAATAAATTTAGCCGATAAACAGTACGGAGTAGAGGTAGATTTTGTCTATATTCAAAACATCCGTATTGTAACCGACCCGCTTGAAGAGTGTCGTGAACTTTTAAAAAGTAGGTAGAACCTTGACTACTTTACAAGTTTTGAAGTAATTGTAGCGATATGTTTACCTTGAAATCTTGCACCATCAAGTTCATTTTCATCTGGTGTGCGAGAGTTGTCTTCTCCTGCAATAGTACTTGCTCCATAAGGTGATCCGCCACGAATTTTATCTACTCCCATCTGTCCTTGAAATGAGTAGGGCAATCCTACTATGATCATTCCTTGATGTAGCAAAGTAATGTGAGAGCTAAGGATGGTTGACTCCAAACCACCATGTTGAGTAGATGCACTGGTAAAGACACCTCCAACTTTTCCTACTAAGGTTCCATCTTTCCAAAGTTGACCTGTCGAATCAAAAAATTGACGCATCTGTCCGCACATATTTCCAAATCTTGTAGGTGTACCAAAAATTATGGCATCTGCAGATGCCAACTCCTCCAAACTGCAAACTGGTATGTGGGCAAACTCTTTTTGAGGCTCTATAGCTCCCATCTTTTCTAACACCTCTGTAGAAAGTGTCTCTGGTACACGGCGCAACTCTACTTCTGCTCCTTCAACCATTTTTGCACCCTCAGCCACAGCCTGAGCCATCTGGTGAATATGTCCATACATTGAGTAGTAAACTACCAATATCTTCATAATATGCTCCATATAAAATTTATTTATCACTCATCTTAGCATATCAACATAAATTAAGAAATCTCTCTTTTATAAATTTATATTTGATTAAGTTTTGGCTGATTAGATATAAATTTTTTATTGGCAAATGATGGTGCGGAAGCTGTAGATATATT
>CAZGCF010000199.1:0-3223 GCA_964524095.1 uncultured Campylobacterales bacterium
TTGAATGAGAGCTTCATTTAGTGAGCGCATCGAAACAACCTCATCTTGAAGCTCTTTTACACAATCAAGCAAAAAAAACTCTATCTTTTTAACCTCTTCATAACGCTTCAAGGCACTCTTTTTAATATATAAGCTCAAATCTTTACTATCATTTATAATCTGCCACTCTTTCAATTGTAAAATTGCAGCAGCCACCTCCTCTCTTTCAAAACCAAGAAGATAAGATAGTTCATCTACCTGAACTGTTTTAGGTTTCCCACGACCTATAAGTGCACTGAGTATGAGAGTAAGACGTTTTTGTTTATCCTCATCAATGTTATCTTCTTCAAACTTTTTATACAAACGCTCAAAACTATCTTTTGCCACTGCATCGGCAAAGTAACGCACCTTGTTACGACGACGCTCCAAATACCCTTCACGCTCCAACTCCAGCAGAGCTGTTTTAACTTTTGTATCATAATCTTTTGAGCTATCTTCAATATCCCAGTTTGCAGCCTTTGCAATCTCCAAGGCTGTCATTGTGACCTTTTTGGACTTTTGCTTTTTTAACACCCTAAAAACGGCGTTGATTTCACTTGCACTAACTTTACTTCTATTGAGTGATGCAAAGTGCTTATCTAGATCACTCTCATCAAAAAGCAACGGACACATCGCACGCAATCTCTTGTCTCTTGCCCCACGCCCCGCCTCTTGTGCATAGTTTTCTAAAGAGTCTGACACTTCATAGTGAATGACTGTTTCAATATTGGGCTTATCAACTCCCATTCCAAATGCCGTTGTAGCAACAATAACATCAATCTCATTATCAACATACTGCTGTAAAATCTCCATTTTTCGCTCTGAATCAAGCTTGGAGTGAAACGAACAGACCCGTCTTGGACTGATATCTTGACTAAGTTTTTCAGCAATCTCATCACAAGTTGATGTTGATGATGGGATGTAAACTAATGCCGCTCCTTTTCTCTCATTGAGCAGCTCTAAAAGACGCACATACTTATCGGTGCTTTTTTCTACCGGCACGGCTTTATAGTCAAGATTTGTTCTCTCAGGTCTGGCAAGATAACGTTTAAGCGTAAGCCCCAGTGTTTGATGAATGTAGTTACTAATATCCTCAATAACATTCGGTTTGGCTGTGGCGGTAAAACAAGAAACTGGAATCCTCTCTTGGAAAGGTTTTTCTTTTAACAGATCGTTAATGAATTCACCTATATAAAAATAGTCGTGCCGAAAGTCATGTCCCCAAGTAGAAAGACAGTGCGCCTCATCAATAACAAAACGTTCAATCAAACGGTTTTTGAGCATTGAAAATATCGTCTGGGATCGCAAACTCTCTGGTGCAAGATACAAAATATCCGCCGTTCCATTTACCACTTTTTCAATCGCATCAGCACGCTCTAAAGCACTCAAATACCCACTTAATGCTACAGCTGTAAAGTTTGCTACCTGTGCATTGAAACTGTCGATATGGTTACGCATCAGGGCTTGAAGCGGTGAAATGACTACCGTTAAACCTTTGTAACGTTTCGCTTTAATTAAAGCCGGAAGCCAAAATGTAAAAGTTTTTCCTCCACCAGTAGGTAGTACCGCTAAAAATGACTCATCACGCAGTGCCGCTTCAACAATCTCACGCTGAGAGAGTGTCGCCCCACTTTCCAACGTTGCATCTAGACGAGGAAACTCGTTAAACGAACCAAAACCAAAAACCTCTTTTGAAAAATTACTCAAGTCATCAAGACTCTTTTGTAAATTAAAACAAAGCTCTTTTTGTAAAGAGATAATAGCAGGATAGTCATACAAAATCTTTGGAGGGTGAGCCTTAACCTCAATATCTGGTGTTAACAGAGCCAAAATATATGCCAACTCCACCGGATGGTTTTTAATCGCAGGCATAATTTTTGAAGGATTGTAAATGACAGTATCAAATAACTTTTTAATTGCATTATATAAATATTCACTATTTAAAACTTCAAGATTTGCCTCTTCTTTAATCGTTTCAAAAAAACCTCTAAAAAGAAGACTATCATGCAAAAGAGAGAAAAAAATAAACTGTCTGTCCCATGGCAGTGCAAGGAACCTTTTTACAGACTGATCATACAACTCTCTTGAAAGTTTGGAGTCTTCCACAGGATCGTTAAGAAACTCATCTTCATTCTTATACTTTTTAGGCAAGTTATGGAAAGTTTTTTCATTAAAAAGCAAAAGAGAAATTGGAAGCGTATCGACAATCACTCTCTTCTCAATCACAGAAAAAAGCGATGTACCTTTAAGAATCTTCCAATCAAACTCAATAAAGTTATGACCGGCAATATAGATAGGATCGCACTCCTCAATAAACGCCTTCGCCTCTGCAAGCGATGATGTTTTTAGCGTCTTATCCCCATAAACAAGACCAAGTTCTTTGATTTTGATAGGTTCAGTGTTTTTAATGGCTTCAATATCTAAAAAGATAGTGTTTTGGGTAAGATTATTTAACAGCATAACTTTTTTCAATATAAAGTTTAAATATTGTTGCCAAAAAGATCCCTGTTCCATCAGCTAAAATATCAAAAAATGAACTCTCTCTGTTTGGAATGAAGTGCTGAACAAATTCAATAAAAATGCCTATAAAAAGCATCCAAAACCATACTAGTTTAAAACCTTTTTCGTATGCATATATAAACAGATTTGTAAGTACAAAAAATGCCAATGTATGCTTATATTTATCAGCATTTTCAAACTCTGGTCCAACACTAACATTTGGGGCAAATGCAAGATAAAAGATTACAATTAGAGTTAACCAAAACAAAATCTTATATAAGTTTCTGCAGTGTGTAGATGGCTTGGTTACCAAATTTTTAACACGCAAACAATCCCAAAAACTCATCAATAGATCCTATAAAATTTTTAGAAATATACCATAAAACTCAATAAACGACACTGTTTCTTAAGTTAACCTTTACTTAACAGTGCAATGTTAATATTTCACATTAAGCTTAACTCAGGGAGTAATATTATGAAGAAAAATTATCTACTAGCTGGACTTGCACTCTTCTCTTCTATTGCAGTAGCTGAAGAGATCTCGTTAGATACTATTCGGGTAGAGTCTTCAACTATTGAAGATATAGCCACAGACAAAAGAACCGAGAGCTCTACTGTAAATGTCATAGATGAAGAGACTATTGAAAAGATTGATCCTAAAAATATTAATGAGCTTTTGCAGACAATTCCGGGAGTTACCGCAGAT
>CAZGCF010000200.1:0-3201 GCA_964524095.1 uncultured Campylobacterales bacterium
TTTCACTTGTAAGCAAAGCAGCCATAAATTCGGTTGGGTGGTATTTTTTGAGATTGTGTGAATAGTTAATTAAATGAATAATGTCTCGAAATAACCTCCCCACCAAGTAGGTGAGGAATAGTACCAATGGTGGTACTTTGAGAGAAAGTTCCATTTTGAAAAACTTAACAGGGTAAGAAGTTATGGAACTTGGTACAAAAGTTCGTAAATGTACCTTGCTAATTATATCGGAACTTGAGTATTTTAGCAAATTTTAAAATTTTCTAATTTTTCTGATTAATATACTCTATTAACTCACTCTCTTCAAGTTTAAAATCTTTAGAGAAACCCTCAACAAACTGATAACTGTTATCGAGATTTAGTAGGGTGTTGAATGTTAGAAAATTATTTACCCCTTTTCCTATGTGAAAATAGTCTTTAAATCTCTTTGCTGTCTCTATTACATCTGGTAAATATTTGCCATAAATAAAATCTTTTGCTTTTTTTGTGAGTGAAATATACTCAACCAATCTTTCAGCTGTAGGTCTTGTTGTGACTCCTCCAGCCTCTATGGCAGTCATATGGGGAGATTTCCCTCCAAATATTTTTACCATAGTATCAATATTTTTCATAACCTCAAATGCTTCTAAATAGTGGTTAATAAGTACTAAATTGAGCTCTTTGCTCTCAATATATGCAGATTTATACCTTTCAAGAAAAATAGCAGATGGAAAGACCTTGTTTGAAGAGAGCTCTCTCTTTACCCACTTTTTTAAATCATTCATATTTGTGCTGTTACCATTATATTTTAAGATAGCGGTAATATCTATAAAGTCCAAACTGCTTAAAGTGTAAAAGTGTAAAATATAATCTTTTAGTTTATAGGCTCCGATAACAAGGTTTCTTAAGAGTTTTCCATTTTTATTTAATTCGATTTTGAGAGCATCCTCTATTGCTAATGCGGCAGATTCTGCATGTGCATAAGGACAGCATCCGCAGGTTCTTTGAGTAATATGAATAGCGGTAAGATAGTTGTAACCTTTTAATGCCTTTTCTAAGCCTCTGTACATATCTGCGCTACATTTAGCGCTTACAACGACACTGTTTTTTGTCTCTACTTCTACTTTTAAATGCCCTTCAATCCGTGTAATTGGATCTATAACTATATTTGACATTATACTTACCTTGCAAAAATATTAAAAAGATTAAGTTTCATGGGAGTTAGGAAAGCTAATATTATATTTATAAATATTGGTTGCTTGAATATTTTCACCAACTTTTTCAGAGAGTTGATCCATAAATAGAAACATCTTTTCACAGTGTTCTTCTGCTTCTTTGAACTTTTTAATAATTGATTCTCTATTCTCCAGTTTTGAAATAGTTTCGCCATATTCAATAAGAGATAGATTTTTCTCTATTGCTTCATGAAACTTTTTATGCTCTTCTCCCATCTTTTTATATATATCAATATCTCCAAAGAGCTCTTCTCCTTTGGTGTAATACCACTTTCCAAAATCGCAGTTTTTATAATCTTTATTTAATAACTCATCACTTATATGCTCATTTATAATTGCTGAGTATGCTCTTGATTTATACATAATATGCTCTATTTTAAATGCTTCCATGAAGATTGAGAAGCTACCTTTGTTTGATGCTTTTGTAACTGAAAGTAGGTTTGTGTTGAAATCTGACATTGTGCTTGCAAAGATTTTCATTGTATTGTTAGATTTTTCTGCTGTATTGTTTATATTTTCTGCATAGGTTTGTATGTTTAAAGATTGCTGTTGTAGTGATTGGATTGTTAGAGTTATCTCTTCTGTAGCCTTTTGTGTCTTTTCTGCTAAAAGTCTAATCTCATCTGCAACAACTGCAAATCCGCGACCATGTTGACCTGCGCGTGCTGCTTCTATTGCCGCATTTAGAGCTAAAAGGTTTGTCTGATCGGCTATATCTTTAATTAGTGTAACAACTGAGCTTATCTCTTTAGTATTTGAATTTAGATTCTCTATTGCCATTGTTGTATTTTGCACTAGTGAGCTGAGATTTTCTATACTTCTGTTTGCATCTTCTACAGCTTTTAGTGTTTCGGTGGATGTTTCAAACGCTTCGCTTGTCTTTGCTGATGAGAGTCTTACAACATTATCTAGTTTCAATATATCGTTGGTAATGTAGTGTAAACTCCCTTTTAAACCGTTGTTTATTTTTGAGAACTCTGCTGAAAGAACACCCATAATATGGTATTTTTCATTTACTTTAAGTGCTTCTATAGCTTTTTGAATCGATTCTTGGCTATCTTTGAACTCTCCATGCAATCCGCTTGAAAAGAGCCTTCTTTCATAATCTCCTTTGCAAATTGCTGAAATTGTATATCTGCTCTCTCTTAAAACAACCTCTACTTGATCTAGTGCATTGTTTAAGTGCCAAGCCAATTTTTCAAATTTTGTTTCATTTTTATCTAATGTAATTCTATCTGTTAGTTTGCCATCAGCAACCTTTTTTAACAGTGAATCTATTTTTTCTAGTAACTCTGAGTCATGCTGATCTTTATCTTTTTTATAGGGAAGAATCAGGGTAATCAGTGAAGTTATAAATATTATAGCTGATGTTATATACTCTGTTATATAAAACATATATAGCGAAATTGCAAATATTATAATGAAAAATATCAACTCTTTTATCTTTTTCATAGCTTTATACCATTTTTTATTTAGTTTTATATTGAATTAGCAAACAATTTTGTCTCTGCCGGTGGTTTTTGCTTCATAAAGTTTAGTATCTGAAGCTTTTATGAGAAGATCTAGATTGTGATCGCTCTCTGTTGTATCTGTAATACCAGCGCTAAAAGTGTAACATATTTTCTCTTTGCCAATTTGAATACAACCGTTATTTTTAAGAGATTTACGAATATTTTCTATTATTTCTTTAGCTTTGTGTCTATTGGTATATGGCATTAATATAAAAAACTCCTCTCCTCCAAGCCTAAATACCATGTTGTTTTCTTTAATTGAGCTTTTAATAAATTGAGCAAATTGTTTTAAGACTATGTCTCCAATATCGTGTCCGTATGTGTCGTTGATCTTTTTAAAGTGATCAATGTCTAGATATACAGCTGATATTGGGTAATTGTGACGTTTTGAGTTTTGTAATTCTATGTGTGAGAATTCATTTAAATAGTAGCGGTTGTATAAACTTGTAAGACTATCTGTTATAGCCATTGTATAT
>CAZGCF010000201.1:0-3184 GCA_964524095.1 uncultured Campylobacterales bacterium
ATAAAGTTAAAATAGAATTACCATATAGATATTTTTTAAATTAATAAAAGGTTATAAAAAGTGCAATCAAACAATAAAATGATTGAAAGTATAAAATTTTTAAGACTACTAGCAGACAATTTACCAGATATGCTTTGGGCTAAAGATACAGAAGGACGCTACCTTTTTGCCAACAAAGCACTATGCGAAAACCTTTTAATGGCAAAAGATACTGAAGAGCCTATTGGCAAAACAGATGTCTTTTTTGCAAAGAGAGAAAGAGAGAAGCATCCCGATAATAAAGAGTGGCATACATTTGGAGAGCTTTGCTTCAACTCTGATGTTGTAACACTTGAACATATGAAACCAATGCGTTTTGAAGAGTTTGGCAATGTTAAAGGTAAAATGCTCTATTTAGAGGTTCACAAAGCACCATTTTTTGACGATAAAGGTAACCTTCTTGGAACAGTTGGAAGTGGAAGAGATATTACACGACAAAAAGAGCTTGAAAATCAGATAAAAAGATCTAAAGAGACATTTGAGCAACTACTAAATACCACAATAGAAGGTCTATTTGTCTTTGACATCAATAAAAGATGTATATTAGCTAATGAAATGGCTTCACGCATTACAGGTTATAGTGCTGAAGAGTTAATAGGAATGCATGCTGTATATGATATTATCCATCCAGATGCATATGATCTTGTAACTAAAAAAATGGAAGTTGATACTGTTGAACCTTATGAAATGGCTCTGAAACATAAAAATGGAAGTAAGATTCCAGTTCTTGCAAGAGGCAAAAATATTGATCTTTTTGGAGAAAAAGTACGCGTTAGTGCTGTTTTAGATATTAGTGACATAAAAAAAGCACAAAAGAGGATCGAATATCTTGCTTATTATGATACTCTTACTGGTTTACCTAATAGAAGTTTGCTAAATAATTATATAGATGATATTCTAAATAAATCTAAAAATAATAGTTCTAATAATGCACTCATATTTATAGATATGGACAATTTCAAAAAGATCAATGATACTGCAGGACATAAAAATGGAGATTTACTACTTAAAGAGATAGCTATTCGTATTAAAAACTCTATTAACAAAGATGATATAGCATTAAGATTTGGAGGAGATGAGTTTATAATTCTATTAACAAATTTAGATGATATATATAGTGAAATTGAAGAAAGAGTCAATAAACTGCACAACAATCTAAAAAAGAGCTTTTTGCTACCAAAACAGATAGAGATCTATCCTGAATTTAGTATGGGTATAGTATTTTTCGAAGGAGATAAGCAAAATTGTGAAGAGTTGTTAAAAAAAGCAGATTTAGCACTATATGATGCCAAAAGATCTGGCAAGAATTGTATAAAATATTACAACCAAAAAATGCAAAAAGAGATTGAGCAACAAATAGAGATAGAGTATAAGTTAAATAAAGCATTTACAAATGATGAGATCATAATTTACTACCAACCACAAATATCACTAGATGGAAAGATTACTGGTGCTGAAGCGCTTTGTAGATGGCAACACCCAGTTGATGGGCTCATCTCTCCTGCTAAATTTATACCTATAGCTGAATCGAGCGGACAAATCATTAAACTGGGTGATATTGTTCTTGAAAAGGTGTGTCAACATCTTCAAGAGTGGTCAAAAGATAGCAAACTAAACTCTATCCCAATAAGTGTAAACATTAGCGTAAAACAGTTTATGCTTCCAGAGTTTATTCAAACTGTAGAAGAGAAAATCAAAAGATACAATATTAAAAGAGGAATGCTGAAATTTGAGTTGACAGAGTCACTGTTTTTAAACGATTTAGAAAAAGTTGTACAAAAGATGCATAAATTAAGAGATATGGGAATCTCCATCTCTCTTGACGATTTTGGTACAGGATTCTCATCTCTTGTTTATCTAAAATCACTCCCTTTAAGCCAATTAAAGATTGATAGATCTTTTGTTATGGATATTGCCAATGATGAAAATGATAAAGCAATTGTAAATGCAACAGTAGCTATTGCAGAATCTATGAGACTTCAAACTGTGGCTGAAGGTGTAGAGACAGTTGAGCAGAAAGAGTTTCTAAAGACTATCGGATGTCACATCTATCAAGGGTATCTTTTTAGTAAACCTCTTCCTGTGAATCAGTTTGAGAAATATATATTAGATTGCTGTTAAATACTACTCTTTTTGAGTCTCTATAGTGATCTTCTCGAAACCTTTGGTTTTAAGAAAATCTATTACCTTTATAAAGTTTTGAAACTGACTTTTTGCATCACTCTTTATTAATATTGGATCCTTTTTAGGATCTAATTTTAAAATAGTCTCTTTTAGCTCCTTGAAACTAACTCTTTTTGAATCAAAATAAAAGCCTCCACTCTTATCTATAACAACTGTTTTCATCTTCTCTGTCACAGCTTTTTTGCTTTCTCCTGCTTTAGGCAAGTCAACTGGTATTGCACCCTTTGTTACAAATGAAGCACTTGTTAAAACAATTACAAGCAATACAAGCATTATATCTATAAAGGGAAGTACATTGATTTGATCAAACTTTTTAATTTTTACACCTCTCTTTTACGATTAATCATCTCCCACTTTGCAACTAAAACCTCTGCTTTACGCGCTAAAAGATTATAGAGCCATATAACAGGAATCGCTACCAAAATTCCTCCAGCAGTAGTTTTTAGTGCAAGGGCTAAACCAACCATGATCTCTTTTGTCTCAACCAATCCACTCTGTCCTATAGTAATAAATGTAACCATTATACCTACAACTGTTCCAAGCAAACCGATAAATGGAGCATTGGCACCTATTGAAGCAATCATTGTCATATTCTCACCTAGAGCAATCTCCAACTCCTCTTTTTCGCTAAAACTCTCTAAATCTATACTGCGGTAATAGAAATATCTCTCTAAAATTAGCCATAAAGCCACAACACTTAAAAATATCAACAATCCAATAAAACCGTAATCTACCCAATTGGTAATAGACTTTATATTCAACTTTTACTCCGTTTCTTGAGTGTTTCAAATTTTAATCGAAAGGTTGTTCCCTCATTAACTTTTGATTCTATTGTTACCTTAATACCATGTTCATCACAAAATGTTTTAACAATGTGTAAACCTATACCGTAACCAGATGCATTTAGATCACTTTGATAGTAGCGATCAAATATATGAAACAGTGTCGTTTCATCCATTCC
>CAZGCF010000202.1:0-3176 GCA_964524095.1 uncultured Campylobacterales bacterium
TGAGTGATGAAGATATGGAAAAAGCTGTTCGTGAAAATGTTCCAGAAGGAATCCCTGCCGAAAATAGAGAACGTTTTGCAAAATTTGCTATTCAATTTTTCAAATTCTATCGTGATTTGAACTTTGCATATCTTGAGATCAACCCAATCGTAATGATTGAAAACAATGCACATATCCTTGACTTGGTTGCTCGCCTTGACGATACAGCTGGCTTCTTAATGAGAGACAAGTGGGGAGATATTGAGTTCCCAACTCCATTTGGTATGGAAGATCAGTCTCCTGAAGAGAAAGCAATTGCAGAAGCAGATGCAAAATCTGGTGCTTCACTTAAATTGACTATTCTTAATCCTAAAGGTCGCATCTGGACAATGGTTGCAGGTGGTGGTGCATCTGTTGTTTATGCAGATACTATTGCAGACTTAGCTGGTGTTGAAGACCTTGCAAACTATGGTGAATACTCTGGTGGTCCAACAGAGAGTGAAACACAGTTCTATGCTGAGACTATCTTTGATCTTATGACTCGCTATGAAGATGAGCGTGGTAAGATCCTTATTATCGGTGGTGCTATTGCTAACTTTACAGATGTTGCTAAAACATTTACAGGTATCATCAAAGCACTTGATAAGTATGCAGATAAACTAAAAGCACACAATACTAAGATCTATGTCCGACGTGGTGGACCAAACTATGAAAAAGGTCTTAAAGACATTAAAGACGCAGCAGAGAGATTAGGGCTCTATATGGAAGTTTATGGACCAGAAACACACGTAACAGATATTGTACGTATGGCACTTGAAAGTTAAGGGAGAGAGAAGATGAGCAACAGACTTTTTACAAAAGATACACAAGCAATTTTCTGGAACAACAATAAAAAAGCTATTCAGCGTATGCTGGATTATGACTATGTAATTGGGCGTGAGAAACCATCAGTTGCGGCGATCGTAGCTCCAACTAGTTCAAACAAGTTTGAGAAGTTTTTCTATGGTGCAGATGAGATTATGATTCCTCTTTACCGCTCAACAGCAGATGCGGTTGCAGAGCATAAAAATGCAGATGTTCTTTTGAACTTTGCATCTTTCCGTACAGCTTATGATGTAACAATGGAAGCTCTCAATTTGGGTGATCAGTTCCGTGTTATCATGGTTACTGCTGAGGGTATTCCTGAAAGACTTGCTCGTAAAATGAATCAAGTAGCAAGAGATAACGGAACATTGATCATCGGACCAGCAACTGTTGGTGCAATTACTCCAGGTGCATTTAAAATTGCAAACGTTGGTGGTACAATCGAAAATATCATCAAGTCAAAACTACACAGAGCAGGTAGTGCAGGGCTTGTAACTCGTTCAGGTGGTCTATTTAACGAACTTTGTAACATTATCTCTATCAATGCTGATGGTATTGCAGAGGGTGTTGCAATCGGTGGTGACCGCTTCGTTGGTTCTGTTTTCATCGATAACCTTCTTCGAATGCAAGATAACCCAGATGTAAAATATATGATCCTTCTTGGTGAAGTTGGTGGTACTGAAGAGTACAAAGTTATTGAAGCAGTTAAATCTGGCAAAATTACAAAACCAGTTATCGCTTGGTGTATTGGAACAATTGCTAAACACTTCAGTAGTGGTGTTCAGTTTGGTCACGCAGGTGCAAGTGCTAATGCAGAGCGTGAAACAGCAGAAGCTAAAAACAAAGCGATGCGTGAAGCAGGTATCCACGTTCCTGATAGCTTCAACGATCTTCCAAAAGTTATCAACGAAGTCTATACTGATCTTAAAAACAAAGGGATCATTACTGAGATTGAAGAGCCTGAAGTACGCTCTATTCCAAAAAATAGAAGACCTAAAAACTTTATCTGTACTATCAGTGATGACCGTGGCGAAGAGGCTACATATGCTGGTTATCCAATTAGTTCTGTTGCAACACCAGATACAGGTAAGACTATAGGTGATGTTATCAGTCTTCTATGGTTCAAAAAAGTTTATCCAAAATGGGCAACTGACTTTATTGAAACTGTTATCAAAACTGTTGCAGACCATGGTCCAGCTGTTTCAGGTGCTCACAACGCTAAAGTTACAGCTCGAGCTGGTAAGTCTGTTGTTGAATCACTTGTTACAGGACTTCTTACTATCGGACCTCGCTTCGGTGGTGCAATCGATGGTGCAGCGAAGTACTTCAAATATGCAAACGATAACAACATGACGCCACAAGAGTTCTTAGCATATATGAAAAAACAGGGTATTCCAATTCCAGGTATTGGACACCGAATTAAATCTCTTCGCAACCCAGATAAGCGTGTTGAGGGATTGAAAAACTATGCAAAAGAGCACTTCCCAAGCACTCCATTACTTGAGTATGCACTTGAAGTTGAGCAACTTACAACATCTAAAAAAGATAACCTGATCTTAAATGTTGACGGAACTATCGGTATTTTGATGGTTGATATGTGGCGTGCACTTGGATATACTGAAGCAGAGATTGATGAGTTCATTGAAAGTGGTACACTTAACTCATTCTTCATTCTTGGACGTACAATAGGATTCATCGGACACGTTCTTGATGAGAAACGATTGGCAATGCCAATGTATCGCCATCCATTCGATGATATTCTTTATGATGTAAAAAAAGCAGAAGAGATTAAGTAATAATCTTCTGTTTTACCTTGTGGTATAATTGGCGTAAGCCAGTTATACGCAAGGTTATATATGTCTAAGAGAGCCTTCACACTACTTGAACTTATAATAATCATTATAATCATATCTATACTATCCTTTTCAGTCATACAGAAAACCGATAATAGAGGCTTATACTATGCCGCAAATCAAGTCCTATTTCACATAAGATATACCCAACATTTAGCTTTAATTGATAACGTTTTTGATCCAAATGATCCAGATTGGTTTAAGAAGAGATGGCAAATTCAGTTTCACTCTACAGTAAGTGGTTATAATCTTACTTGGACATACTCTGTATATAAAGATACTTCACTAAGTGGAAATGAGAATAGTAAAAAGGAGTTGGCTAAAAATCCAATGAATAGAGATAAACTCTTGTCAGGAGGATTTTATAGTTATACAGCAGATGATGAAGATTTTACAAAGAGTATGGTGTTAGGTAATAGTTTTGGAATTAAAGATATACTTTTTGAGGGAGAGTGTGGAAAATATAGATCTAAAAGATTA
>CAZGCF010000203.1:0-3165 GCA_964524095.1 uncultured Campylobacterales bacterium
TTATAAACAATACTGTTGGAAATATAAGTGTCAATATAGATAACTCAAACCATGATTTAGAGGATATATCAAATAACACTTCTGAAATTAAACAAAATTTGGAAGATACAATAAATAATGTTCAAAATATTGTAAAAGATCTAAATGAGTCTGGAAATAAAATAAATAGATTAAATCAATATATAGAACAGCTAAAAGAGGAGTTAGAAATAGTTTCCTATTCAACTTCTACAAATAAAAATTTATAACTTCTCTATATTAACCTTTATATCAGCAGGAGTTGCATAATAGAATGGAGCAGTTGTAATTACTCCATCAACTCCTGCTGTAGCATACTCTTTAACATTTTCAAGTTTTATTCCACCTGTTGCAAATAGACGAATATCAGGGTAATTCTCTTTTAGAATAGATACTACTTTCAAAAGAGTTTTTACAGGAAACTTTTCTAGTTGAAAAAGACGTACTCCAATTTTTGCAAAAGTTAATGCATCTTCAAATGAATCAACCTCAACAGCTATCTCTTTTTCAGCCATTGCACTCTTTTGTAACTCTCTAATCCTTTTTAAAAGCACCTTTTCATCCAATAAGTTTCTATGATTCTTAAAGATCAAAAACGTTTCAGACAAACCAAGTCTATGAGGATGAGCACCACCACTCATTACTGACTTTAGTGCTATCTTTTTAAATCCAGGCTGTGATTTACGCGTAGTAAAGAGTGGTACACTACCTGCCTCTTTTACCATTAAGTTGGTATATGTTGCAATACCACATGCATACTCTAAAATATTTTGACACACTTTCCAGGCTCTATGAAGAGATCCAGCTTTACCTTCCGCTTTAACTATTACTTCGCCACCTGTCAGACTCTTTCCAGAGGAGACTATCTCAACATAATGTACACCAACTTTTCGCAATATACGGGCAACCTCTTCACTGCAAGAGACAACCAAATCTTCTCTTGCAGTAAAGGTCATCACTGCATCAATATTACCAATCCCTAAAGAGTCGGTAGTCAGATCAAAATATGGTAAATCCTCTTCTATTAACCTATCTATCTCATATTCTGTAAAGTGTATCATCATTGAACCTCATCAATTATAATGCTCTCTTCTCACTTGCTAAAAAAAAGGTTAATGGCAAAGCACAAAGAGCCAAACCTATTGCTGTTTGATATGTTACAGTCAAACCATAGTGATCACCTATAAACCCCATCAAAAAGACAGTTGATGATGTCACACCAAAATTTATTGTCATATATATGCTATTTAAAAAAGTTGGCATATCTGTTTTTAGATCATGAACTAATGCCAACAAGACAGGTCCACTTGCAAAAATAGATAGACCTATCAAACACAAACTAAGAAACATTGAAAATGTACTCTTAGAGTATAGAAAGAGAATCATAAAGAGTACAGCTAATAGACCCGAAACAAAGAGTGTCTTTTTACGACCTATTTTATCTGATAGAGTCCCTGAAGCCAAAGTTCCAATCACTCCAAAAAATTGTAAAACTGAAAGAGAGATACCTGCATACCAAAGATCAAACCCTTGATTTGTCAAATATAGAGGGAGATAGAGAGTCATAACCACTTTCAAAGATGACTGAAAGATCATAAACATTGCTATCAAAATAAAAAAGCGATAAGTTTCAGATAGAACCTTTTTTACATCTCCCTTCTCTTTTGTTTTGGTTACCTTGTAATCTTCTCCAAAATTTTTTAGCCTAAAATATAGTATTAATGAGGCAACAAGCCCCAAAGGCATTACCCTCCAAATGCCTTCCAACCCCCAAAAAGTAATAGCAGCGGTAACAACAAGAGGTCCAAGCGTACGTGCAAGTTCACCTCCTGCCATAAAACAGCTCATTCCAAAACCTGTCTTATCTCCTGAAGCAATCTTTACTATTCCAGGTGCAGGTATATGAAAAAGAGCTGTACTTATACCAGCAATAAAGAGCAATATAAAAAGAGTAATATAAGAGTCTGCCAGACCCAAAAGAGTCATAGCCATTGCAGTTACTGCTGGAGTTAAAATAACAAAATATCTTGCATCTTTTCTTTGTGCCAACAACCCCAAGAAAGGGTTAAAAAGTGCAGGAATTTTTCTAGCAATATCTAAAAGTGCCACCATAGATAGAGATATACCAAGCTTCTCTATCAAAAGTGGTAAGATAGGTGCCAAAAAAGATGTATATATATCATGCACCATATGAGCTAAAGATATGGTAGCTACTTCTATTTTGTTAAATCTTTTTCTCATCAAATAACTCAGTGTGCAGAGCAGGTACCTTGACCTGAAATCTTTTTCAACTCATTTTTCAAAAGTTTTTCTATACTCTTCTCAACTGTTGGAGACTCCGGATCATAATATACATCAAGACCAGCCTCTGCAAATTTAGCGGCAGGTGAGCCTCCAATGCCTGAAACTACAAGCGCATCTGGGTTTAGTGCCATTATGTTACTAACTGCATTAGCGCAGGCACCACTAGAGTGTCCTGAATTTTCTATAACATCAACATCAACAATTTTGCCATCTTCCAAAATGATAATTGTATAAAACTTTGCCTTACCAAAGTGAGCACCTCTTCTTGAAAGATAACCCATATTCTCATCTGTTGGATAAACTACTCGCATAAATACCTCCTTTTAAAGTTGTCTCTCTAATATTCCATTTTTATACGCTTTATAAGCCTCTTTTACACTTAAATCACCTGCTCCAATATAGATCTTTAAATCATACTTTTTTAGTATCTCCAACGCTTTCTCTCCGGCACCATTTCCGGTAATGATAACATCAGGCTTTAACTCGATCACCTTTTTAGCAGTTTGCAATCCTGCACCATGATCCATTCCCTCTGTATTATTAGAAAAAGCCTTCAACTCATCTTTCTCTTCATCAAACAGAAGCAGTGTATCCATTCGTCCAAATCTTGGATCCATTGGACTATCCCAACTATCACCCTTTGCAGTAAAAACTATCTTCATCTCTATCCTCCATTAAAATGTCAAAACTTTGTCACACTCAACTACCCAATTTGCCAACTCATCCATTGTACCTTTGATCTTCTCATCAAAATATGGCTGATTTTTGTTTAATCCACACCTTGCCTGACAAGTACCGCACACTTTCAACTCTACACCATTTTCATACAACTCTTTTAACATT
>CAZGCF010000204.1:0-3158 GCA_964524095.1 uncultured Campylobacterales bacterium
TGATTTAGAGAAATACTTAATTGACCAAGTTTAATAAAAAGAGTTTTACTGTTTAAAATTTTTATAAAAACTAAGGTTTCAAATATGTATAATACTCCTAATTTGTTCCATCTAAGGGTTTTAAATGATCAAGTTTCAAAGAGATTTTGAGTTACATATAGATGATAATATAAGTTGTTTAATGGATGAAGCATTTCAAAGAGTTGTAGAAGAGTGTGAAAATGGAGTTGCAGGTTACTATAATCTTCCTGAAGACTCTAAAATGGTAGTGACTGAAGTAGAGGCTTTGTCATCATCTGAAACTATAAAAAATAGTGACACAATAGCAGTAATTGGTATAGGAGGCTCTTCTCTTGGAGCTAAAGCGATAGATTCTATGCTAAGACACAAATATCCTCAAGCAAAAAGGTTAATCTTTTTTGAAAATCCTGACCCTGTAGAAACTCTTTTAAAGTTTGCCTCAATGGATAAAGAGAAGACTATCTTTATTGTTATATCAAAGTCAGGCTCTACCATTGAGACAATGTCTCTTTTTAAAGCAGTTATCTCATATTTTAAAATTGATCTAAATGGAGATGATAAAGATCGTCTAATAGCCATAACAGATGAGGGGTCTGTTCTTTGCCGCTTTGCAGATAGATATGGAATTAAGGTATATACTATTCCTCACAATGTAGGAGGTCGCTTCTCTGTTTTAAGTGCAGTTGGTATTGTTCCTTTAACTCTTGCTGGTTATGATTGCTGCTCTATTTTAGAGGGTGGAGCTAAAATAGTTCGTCGTTTCTTTAATAGAGAAGAGGATCATATTCTTCTTAAAGCTGCTTTTATTGCAACCAATTGGGAAAAGTATAGAATGAATGTTCTTTTCGCATATGCATCATTTCTTGATGATTTTACTAAGTGGTATGTTCAGTTATGGGGAGAATCATTAGGAAAAATAGATAAAAGCGGAAACAGAGTAGGTCTAACTCCTCTAGGACAGATTGGCTCTATAGATCAACACTCCTTTTTGCAACTTATTATTGAAGGACCAATAGATAAAACTGTAACTTTCATAAAGATAGAGGATTTTGAAAATGATATTCTCATTCCAGATATAACGTTTGAGGGTATTCAAAAGTGTGATTTTGTAAATGGACACACATTTAATGAGCTAATCAATGCAGAGTGTGATGCAACTCGTGAAGCAATTGCACAGCAGGGAGTTCCTGTAGATGCAATTATTTTTGATAAGTTAAGTGAAGCAAACATAGGAGAGTTGATCTTATATTATGAAATATTAACTTCTCTCACTGGATCAATACTAAATATTAATACTTACAATCAACCAGGAGTTGAGCTAGGCAAGCGTATTCTTGCAGATAAATTTAAGAAATAGCTTTTATGGAGCTCTACCCATACACAGTTGCTGAAGAGTTTAGTAGCCAAGTAGCATATTTCTCAATGGAGTTTGCAATTGATCAGGCTCTAAAGACATACTCAGGCGGGTTGGGGTTTCTTGTCGGTTCACATATGCGCAGTGCCAATGACAGAAGACAGAAGCTCATAGGTGTTGGAATGCTCTGGAGTTATGGCTACTATGATCAGAGCAGACACGAAGATAATACGCTTAAAATAGATTATAAACGTAAATTTTACTACTTCTTAGAAGATACTGGCATAAAGGTTGAGGTAACAATAAACTCAAAACCTGTAACTGTTAAAGCCTATCTTCTACCAGCAGTCACATTTGACACAGCCCCAGTTATATTTTTAACAACTGACTGCTTTGAAAATGATCATCTATCAAGAACCATTTGCCACAAGCTCTATGATGCAAATGAAGAGACTCGTATAGCTCAAGAGATTGTACTTGGAATAGGTGGTGTCAAAACTCTTGAGGCTATGAGTGTTGATGTTGATGTTTATCATATGAATGAGGGACACTCTTTACCTCTTGTTTTTGAGTTGATGAAGAGGTATTCAGATCTTAAAAAATTAAAAAAACATGTTGTTTTTACAACACATACTCCAGAGATGGCAGGTAATGAAGAGCATAATGTAAAGTTACTCTATAGAATGGGATTTTTCAATGGCTTCAGTTTAGAAGATATTCAGAAAAAGCTGGACTACTATGATGAACACTTCTCTTTGACTGTTGGTGCATTAAAGACATCGAAACGTGCTAATGCTGTTTCAAAGATTCATAAAAGTGTTGCAAATGAGATGTGGCGTGATGTTCAAGGCAGGTGTGAAATTATAAGTATTACAAATGCTCAAAATATGCGTTACTGGGCAGATAAACAGTTGATGAGTTGGATGCAAGAGCATGAAGATTATCAGCTTGTAGGGCGAAAAAAGCATTTGAAATATAGACTCTTTGAAGAGGTTGCAGATCAGACAGGTAAACTGTTTGATCCAGATATATTGACAATAGTATGGGCAAGAAGATTTGCCGAGTATAAACGTCCAGGGCTTTTGATTTATGACATAGAGCGTTTTAGAGAGCTTGTTTCAAACAGAGATCGTCCTGTTCAAATTATTTGGGCAGGAAAGCCTTACCCTCTTGATAATAGAGCTGTACATATGTTTAATGATCTTATTATGATGGGCAAAGAGTTTAAAAATGTAGCAACTCTTACAGGGTATGAGCTTAGACTCTCTAGACTTCTTAAACAGGGAAGTGATCTTTGGCTAAATACTCCAAGATGGGGGCGCGAAGCGAGTGGAACCAGTGGAATGACTGCCGGAATTAACGCTTCAATCCACTTTTCTATTGATGATGGATGGCATGCTGAGTTTCAAAGAGATGGAGTAAACTCTTTTACTATTTCGCATGCTGATCCTTCACTTCCCAATGATGAGATCGATAGGTTGGACTATCTTACTATGATGCAAAAGTTGGAAAATACTGTTATTCCTACATATTATGAAAATGAGAAAGAGTGGCTTATGATAGCAAAAAATGCTATGAATGATATTTTGGCATATTTTGACTCATCCAGAATGGCTGATGAGTATTATGAAAAGTTATATTATTGAATATGTTTTAGTAAATTTATCTAAAGAGTCAAAATATTTTTTGTTAAAATTTTATAAAAATATTTTTGCAATATATAGTAGTGCTATAACTGTTTTATATAAACTTTCAAAGAGAATGGAATATTAAGAATGGATAA